>JAYSOL010000321.1:0-10308 GCA_043723045.1 Gammaproteobacteria bacterium
GCCAAGGCGAGACTGGCGGAGGCACGCAGGTCCGTGGCCATGACCGGGGCGCCGTGCAGCTGCTCGACACCGCGCACCACGGCGGTATTGCCCTCCATCTCGATGTCGGCGCCCATGCGCTGCAGCTCCTGCACGTGCATGAAACGATTCTCGAACACCGTCTCGGTCACGACACCGGTGCCCGTGGCAATGGCGTTCATGGCGACGAACTGTGCCTGCATGTCCGTGGGGAAGGCCGGATACGGCGCGGTACGTATATTCACCGCCTTCGGGCGCTTGCCCTTCATGTCCAGGGTCACCCAGTCGTCGCCGGTTTCGATGTGGGCGCCGGCCTCGCGCAGTTTGTCGAGCACCGCCTCCAGCAGATTCGGCTGGGCGTTGCGCATCTTGATGCTGCCACGGGTCATGGCGGCGGCCACCAGATAGGTACCGGTCTCGATGCGGTCGGGGATGACATTGTGATAACCGCCACCCAGACGCTCGACGCCTTCGATGGTGATCTCGTCGGTGCCCGCACCCTTGACCCGCGCGCCCATGCTGTTGAGGCAACGCGCCAGGTCCACGACTTCCGGTTCACGCGCGGCGTTTTCAATCACCGTGATGCCGTCCGCCAGGGTGGCGGCCATCATCAGATTCTCGGTGCCGGTCACGGAGATCATGTCCATGAAGATGCGCGCGCCCTTGAGGCGTTTGGCGCGGGCCTTGATGTAGCCCTGCTCGATCTTGATCTCCGCACCCATGGCCTGCAGGCCCTTGATGTGCAGGTTGACCGGGCGCGAACCGATGGCGCAGCCGCCGGGCATGGACACCTCGGCCTCGCCAAAGCGCGCCAGCAGCGGACCCAGCACCAGAATGGAGGCACGCATGGTCTTGACCAGCTCGTACGGCGCGCGCAGATCGGTGATGGTGCTGGTATCCGCCTCGATGGTCATTTTGTCGCCCACCACCAGATTCACGCCCATGCGCCCCAGCAGCTCCATGGTGGTGGTGATGTCCTGCAGATGCGGCACATTGCCGATGGTCATCGGGCTGTCCGCCAGGATCGATGCCACCAGCACCGGCAGGGCGGCGTTCTTGGCCCCGGAGACCCATATTTCGCCGCGCAGCGGCACACCGCCGGTAACGATCAATTTATCCATAAGTCATCCGCTTCGAGCCAGACTTGCCAGGTCGTTAAAAAAAGAAGGCTGCCGTTGCCGGCAGCCCGTGGTGACCGCAGTGCGAATCTCCGGTAAGGCCAGAGACCGACTCAGAAGCTCAGGCTTTGGCGCTGGCCACCAGCTTCTGCAGTTCACCCTTCTGATACAGGTCGGTAATGATATCACAGCCGCCGATAAATTCGCCCTTGATGTAGAGCTGCGGAATGGTCGGCCAGTTGGAGAACTGCTTGATGCCGTCGCGGATTTCCGGGTCCGCCAGCACGTTGACGCTGGCGAATTCGGCGCCGCAGGCCTGCAGCAACTGCACGGATTTGCCGGAAAAACCGCATTGCGGGGCCTGGGGCGTGCCTTTCATATAGAGAATGATTCCATTGCTGCTGACCTGCTGCTTGATTTTATCCAGTGCGCTCATTTCATGCCTCGTTCAATTTTAGAGTAGCGTCAAACCAGAATGGCACTTAACCTTAAGCCCCAACTCCGTATGACAGAAAACAGTGGTTCGTAGTTCTACATGTTAAGTACTGTGCCCTTCGCGCCAGACAAACTTAACCACCACGCCGTGTCGCATATTCCTCGGGCGTCAGGGTACGCATGGACAGGGCGTGGATCTCGGCCTTCATCTTGTCGCCCAAGGCGCCATACACCAGCTGGTGCTGGGCGACCATGCTCTTGCCGGCAAAATCGGCGGACACAATGACCGCCTCGAAATGGTGTCCGTCGCCGACCACCTCGGCATGGGCGCCGGGCATGCCGGCTTCGATCAAGCGTTTGATATCGTCGGGTTGAACCATGGGGGGTAAATGCCGCCTGTATGCTGAATTTCAAGGGTCTACAGGATACGCCGGGGTTGCAGCGCATGAAAGGCCGGCTTGCGGTTTTTTCCCGCACAAGGCCATACATTAACTACGTATTTTATAACCCCGCGCCAACAGCACCAGTGTCAGCCACGACAGGCCGAGCAGAAACACCGCCACCACCGCCAGGCTGAACAGCGGATGCACATCGGAGATACCGAAGAATCCATAGCGGAAACCGTCGATCATGTAGAAGAACGGATTGAAGTGCGACAACTGCTGCCAGAAGCCCGGCAGCGAGTGCAGCGAGTAGAACACGCCGCTCAGGAAAGACAGCGGCACCACGATGAAATTCTGGAAGCCGGCGAGCTGATCGAACTTGTCGGCCCACAGACCGGCGATGATGCCGAGGGCCCCGAGGGCGGCGCTGCTGAGCAGCACGAACACCAGCACCAGCAGCGCATGCTCCAGCGGCAACGGGACAAACGGCAGGGCCGCCAGCCACACCCCCACGCCGACCGCCGTGGCACGGGTCATGGCGGCGAACACAAAGGCGAGGAAAAACTCCAGCGGCGACAACGGTGCCAGCAGCACGAACACCAGGTTGCCGGTGATCTTCGACTGGATAATGCTGGACGAACTGTTGGCGAAGGCATTCTGGATCACCGTCATCATCACCAGCCCCGGGATAAGAAAGGCGGTATAGCCGATGCCGGGATAGACCTGCACGTGTTGCTCCAGCACGTGGGAAAAAATCAGCAGATAGAGCAGCGAGGTGAGCACCGGTGCCAGCACCGTCTGCATGGCGACCTTGGAAAAGCGCAACAGCTCCTTGTGGTAGAGCGCCCCCATGCCATACAGGTTCATGCCTGGCCCCGGCGCGGTGGGGTGTTCTTATGCGTGATGGCGATAAACACGTCCTCCAGGTCCGGCTCCTGGGTATGCAGATCGGTGATCGTAGCACCCGAGGCACGCAGCGCGTCGACGATGCCGATGATGGAGTCGGTGTGGCGCTGCAGCTGGAACACCACGCGGTTGCCATCGCGGCTTTTCACCAGGGCGCCTATGGCAGTCGGCAGCTCGGCCACCGGCTGGGTGGTGGTGACGCTCAAGGTGAACGCGCCCATGCCGCGCGCCAGCAGGCCGTCCTTGGTATCCAGCGCCACCAGCTTGCCTTGATCGAGGATGGCGATGCGGTCGCACAACTGCTCTGCCTCTTCCAGATAATGCGTGGTCAGTACGATAGTGTGGCCTTCGCCATGCAGCCGCTGAATGAACTTCCACAGGGACAAACGCAGTTCCACATCGACGCCGGCGGTGGGCTCATCCAACACCACCACCTGCGGCTTGTGCACCAGCGCCTGGGCCACAAGCACGCGGCGCTTCATGCCGCCGGACAGAGTACGCATGTTGGCATCGGCCTTGTCCTGCAGCATGAGCGCATCCAGCAGCTCTTCGATCCACGCGTCGTTGGCGCGCCCCAGACCGAAGTACCTGGACTGGATGCGCAGCACCTCGCGCACGTTGAAGAACGGATCGAACACCAGCTCCTGCGGCACCACACCGATGGCGCGGCGCGCGGCGCGGTAGTCCGTGACGACGTCGTGACCGAGCACCGCGACCTGCCCGGCGTCGGCGCGCGCAAGACCCGCCATGATGTTGATCAGTGTGGATTTGCCGGCGCCGTTCGGACCGAGCAGTCCGAAAAATTCGCCGCGTTCGATGGTGAAGTCGACGCCGTCCAGCGCATGCACCGAAGGGTAGCGCTTATGCACCGCGCGGATGCTGACCGCCGCCGCCACTCAGCCGGCCTGGCCGTTGATCAGGGTATCCTGCAGGCCGTTGACGCGGATGAGTACCAGCATCTGCGGTGGAATATTGCTGAAACTGAGGGACACGTTGGCCTTACGCGCCTGACGCAGCCATTCGATGAGTAAGGCGAGGCCGGCGCTGTCTGCCTGGGTGACCTGCTGCAGGTCGATGGTCAACGCGCTGCCGGCGAACCATTTGCCGGACGCGGCGTAGATACCGGGTACCGAGTAGAAGGTCAGCGGTCCGGAGACCGATTGCACATTGGCGCGGGTGTCGTTCATGGCTCTACTTGCGCGATTCCTTGGCGCTCTCCAGCATGGATGTCAGCAGGGCGTCCATACCCTGGTCCTTGATCTTGCTGGCATAGACCGAGCGATAGTTGGTCACCAGACTCACACCGTCGATGGTGACGTCGTACACCTTCCACGCGCCGTCCTTGTTCTTGTAGAAGCTGTAGTTGATGGGAATGTTGGGTGCGCCGCCGCTCTGCTTGACCTCGGTCTTGACCAGCACGTCGTCGTCTGCGGGTTTCATATTCAAGGGACGATAGATGATCTGCTGGTCGTTATAATTCAGCAGCGCCGTGGAATAGGTACGCACCAGCAGGTCGCGGAACTGCGCCACGAAACGCCCGCGTTGCTCCGGTGTGGCCTTGCGCCAGTTGAGACCCAGCACCCACTGGGACATGCGCACGAAATCGAAATGTGGCAGAACCTTTTCTTCCGCCATCCTGTAGAGTCTGGTGTGGTCCTTGGCGTAGACGTCGCGGTTGGTCTTGATGGTGGCGAGGATCTCGTCCGTGGCCTTGTGCACCAGCTCGTCCGGTGCGGTACTGGTGGCGTTATCCGCCCGGGCCGTGCCGCCCAGCAACATCAACGCGACGGCTACCACTGTAAATAATCTTTTCATGCGCGACTCCTGCGTGCCTGCGGGTGGATAGGCTACTTCTTCTCGTTCGCCGGTTTTTCGATGAAGCTGGTGAACAAGCGACCAATAAGCTTTTCCAGCACCATCGCCGACTGCGTCAGTGTGATCTTACCCTTGTCCTTCAGATACTCCGGGCTGCCGCCCGGTTCCAGGCCGATGTACTGTTCGCCCAACAAGCCCGAGGTCAGGATGGAGGCGCTGGTGTCGGTCGGGATATTGCTGTAGCTGCCGGCGATGCTCATGGTCACCACCGCCTGGTAATTTTCGGGATCGAAACCGATGGCGGTAACGCGGCCGATGCGCACACCGGCCATGGTCACCGGCGATTTGACCTTGAGGCCGCCGATGTTTTCGAACTGCGCCTGCACCTGATAGGCATTCAGTACGTCGGCGGTGGTCAGGTTGCCGACGCGGAACGCCAGCACGACCAAGGCAAAAATTCCGGCCGCAACGAATATGCCGACCCAGGTTTCCAATACTCTTCTTTGCATCATGCGAACCTCACTTGAACATCAATGCAGTCATAATGAAATCCAGCCCCAGCACCGCCAGCGATGAATACACCACGGTACGATTAGTGGCACGGCTCACGCCTTCCGAGGTGGGCACGGCATCGTAACCCTCGAACACCGCGATGCCGCTGATCACCACGCCGAACACCACGCTCTTCACCACGCCATTGACTATGTCGTCGTAGAAATCCACGCCGTTCTGCATCTGCGACCAGAACGCGCCGGTGTCCACACCCAGCAGCCCCACGCCGATCACATGCCCGCCCATCACCCCGATGGCGCTGAACATGGCCGCCAGCAGCGGCATGGCCACGATACCGGCGAGAAAGCGCGGCGCGATCACCCGCGTCACCGGATTTACCGCCATCATCTCCATGCCGGCGAGCTGCTCGGTGGCCTTCATCAGGCCGATCTCCGCGGTCAGCGCGGAACCGGCGCGGCCGGCGAACAGCAGGGCCGTCACCACCGGCCCAAGCTCGCGCACCAGCGACAGGGACACGAGCAGGCCGAGGGAATCCTCGGCGCCGAACTTGATCAGGGTGTTGTAACCTTGCAGGCCCAGCACCATGCCGACAAACATGCCAGAGACCAGAATAATCAGCAGGGTGAGCACGCCCACCGCATAGATCTGCTGGACCACCAGATAGAAGCGCGGCAGCAGCACCCACGAGCCACTCACCACTTCGTACAGAAACAACGCCGCGCGCCCGAGGCGTTCCACGCCGTCGAGCATCATGCCGCCGATGTGCTGGAGCGCCTTCATCGCCGGTCTCCACCGAGCAGGTCATCGAAATAGTCGGGCGCCGGATAACTGTACGGCACTGGTCCGTCCGGCAGGCCGTCCATGAACTGACGCACATGTTCCGACTTGGACTGCTGCACTTCCTGCGGCGTTCCCTGGCCGATGATGCGGCCGTCGCCCATGAGGTAGGCATAATCCGAGATCATGCAGGTCTCGGCCACGTCGTGCGACACTACGATGGAGGTGATGCCGAGGGCGTCATTCAGCTCGCGGATGAGTTTCGCGATGACGCCCTTGGAAATGGGATCGAGGCCGGTAAAGGGCTCGTCGTACAGGATCATCATCGGTTCCATGGCGATGGCGCGCGCCAGGGCAACACGCCGCGCCATGCCACCGGACAGTTCCGACGGCATCAGATCGCGCGCGCCGCGCAGGCCCACGGTCTGCAGTTTCATCAGGATAACGTGGCGCAGCAGCGCCTCCGGCAGGCGTGTGTGTTCGCGTATGGGAAAGGCGACATTCTCGAACACGCTCAGGTCGGTCAACAGGGCGCCGGTCTGGAACAACATGCCCATGCGCTTGCGCAGTTCATACCACGCCTTTTTGCTCAGGTCCGGGACCGACAGACCATCCACCAGCACCTGCCCCTTGGTCGGCCGCAGCCGCCCGCCGATGAGATTGAGCAGCGTGGTCTTGCCGCAGCCGCTGCCACCCATGATGGCGGTGACCTTGCCACGGGCGATATTGAGCGTCAGATTACTCAGGATGGAGCGCGGCCCATACTTGAAATCCACTTCTCGGATTTGCACCAGTTGGGCCTGATCGTTTACCGCTGATTGCGACACGCTTGTTATCGTCCCGGCTGAGGTTAATAAAAATTACTTGCGCTTATGGATAGGTCCGGGCGAAAAGCCTGCCTTATAAACAGATTCTAATCAAGCGGCCGGCGATAAGTCGGCAAATCACCGGTTTCCGGCGGGTGCATGTGCGCTGCCAACGACCGACGCCCTGGGTGCGCGTGCGCAGCACGACATGCTTGGCAGGCTGGTCAGTCTGTGGCGGTTTTGTTAACGTAGCTGTACTAACGCGAATCCAGCGGTCGCCGCATAGCAGATTTTGATTTTTCACAAAGGTGACGCCGGCGGTCACTAAACCACCTTCTACTTTTCTTAAGGATGCCCAATGAAACCCACGCAACATCGACTGCTGTCCACCGGCCTGATCGCCGGCATGCTTACCCTGGCGTCCGCTCCGGCCCTGGCGGGCGGCGCCATGATCATGAAAACCGGCAAGGTCCAGCTGTGGGACGATAGCCAGCTTCTCGACGGGCTGCCACGCACGTTCGACGACTCCAGCTGGCGCACCTTCGCCCTCGCCTGGGAACATCGCGGCCGCCGCGGCATGGGGCTGGGGGTGGAATACATCACCTACCGCCACAGCTACCTCCCCTCCACCTCCGGCGACGGCCAGGCAAAAACCCAGATCGTCCTGTTCAGCGCGCGTAAATATTTCGATGCCTCCAGCATCGTGCATCCCTTCGTCGGCCTGGGCATGGGGCTGGGACATACCAGCGTGACCGGCGGCGCCCGCATCGGCCCGGATGTGAATTTTGAAATCCAGGCCAATACCGGTATCGAGTTGCGTTTTGACAACGTGGGTTTCTACGTCGAACTCAAAGGGCTTTACAACGATACCAGCGGCCCATCGGGCAACCGTTACGATCCGTCCGCCACCGGCGTGTTCGGCGGCATGAGCTTTATTTTTTAATCCGCCGCACTCCATGCCGTCAACCCGGCCTGGTTTTTACTTACCCAGAATCTCGGCGATGATGCGCGCCTCTTCCGCCATCTCGGGGCGGCCGGGGGCATCGACAAACAGGCCCGCCAGGCTGTCGCCGTGCTGCCATGCGGCCAGCGTCTCGATGTGGTGGCGCAACACCTTGGCATTGCCGCCATTGGTGAGACCCACCATGAATCGACCACCCGCATGGGGCGGCGCCTGCGCGTCCGTGTGCCAGCAAAGACCGGCGCCGGTATCGCTCAACAGCGTGAGCACGGCCGGCGTGTGCCAGGCATCGGACGGCAGATCCACGCACACCGGCTTGTCCGAGGTCAGCACCGACAGCGCATGTGCCAGCCAATCGCGATCGGGCGGTGTCGCGGCGGGCACGCGCAACAACAGGCCGGCGGTCGACGCGTGCAGCGGCTCGATCAGGGCGCGAAATGCGGCCCAGTGCGCATCGAACACAGCGGCGGCGGCCGGATGCACCAGTTCCTGCGGAAGCTCCAGGACAAACTGGAACTGTGCATCACAATCCCCCCGCCAGCGCCGCACCTCGCCGGCATCGATCGCGGGCCACATCTCCGTCGGCAGCAGCACACTGCGCAGCCGATTGCTGTAGAAACAAAAGTGCCAGTCGGCCGGCAATTCCGCCGGGTAGAAATGCCCCTCCCAGGCCGGATGCTCCCAGCCGCGCATTCCTATAAGTAAGGGTTCAGTCATGACTCATCCGATAAGAATTTGCCCGCGGCACCGAGCGGCGCGCCCGGCCTCCCGTTCGCAGGGGATAATTGTACCTTCGCCGCAGCTAGCGTGATACCGTAACCCGTGAGCACCACCCCCGACTACCGGATTGCGACATGAGCAAAATCCTGGAATTCCGCAAACCTTCAGCCAAGGCCAAAAACAAAGGCAAAACCCTGTGCCTGCATGACTTTCACAAATGGCAGTTGCAGACCACCACAAAGTTCGACGTGAAGCTGGGAAAACTGGTGAGCGTTTACCGCTGCGAACGCTGCGGCAAACAAAAGACCCAGCTGGTCTGAGGCAAACTGGTGGCACGCTGCCTGGGTAATCCCGCGCATCCGCCCCGAATGTGCCCCTAATTTATGGGGCATGGTTCATTCCCCCACATTCAGCAGCAACCCGCGTTTGCGCGCGCTGCGGAACACGGCGAGGAAAATACCGATGCCGCCACCCAGATACAGAACATTCAACAAAACCGCCGTGAAAAAATAGTCCGCGCGGAACACGTGCTGGTACAACAAGGCGCGCATGCCCTCGAACACATAGCTCGATGGCAGGGCGTGGGCGATGAACTGCAACCAGTCGGGCAAGACCGCCACGGGATAATAAATTCCGCTCACCGGCGCCACGGCAAAGATCGCCACCCAAGCCAGATTCTCCGCGCCCAGACCGTAACGCAGCACCATCGCACCCACCACCAGGCCGATGGCCCAGCCCATGACCAGGAGGTTGACGAAAAAGGCGATCAGCGGCAGACCCATGTCGAAGATCGAATAGTGATACAGCGGGATGGCGAGCAGCGCCGCGCCGCCCACGCCGATGGTAGTGCGTATCAGGCTGATGGTAAGCAGCGCGCACACCAGCTCATACGGCCGCAGCGGACTGGCGAACAGATGGCCGAGGTTGCGCGAATACATTTCCTCGAAAAACACCGTGGACACGCCCAACTGTGCGCGGAACATCACATCCCACAACAATACGCCCGCCAGCAGCACCCCGGACGCCTGCGCCAGCAGCGAGCTGTTGCTGGAAAGGTACTGACTGATAAATCCCCACAGGATCATCTGCATGGTGGGCCAGTAGGCCAACTCCAGCACCCGCGGCCAGGAACGCCGCAGTAAATAGATATAACGCAGCACCATGGCGTAAATGCGCATGGGCGAAAACGCCAGGATCGCCGTATGCATCAGCGTCCTCCCTCGACCAGGGATTGCTCTGTAGGCGAGGCGCGCGCGATATCGAGAAACACGTCTTCCATGTTTTGCCGGCCAAAGCGTGTCAGCAGGCGTTGCGGCGTATCGCGATCCACGATGTGCCCGGCACGCATCATGATCACGTCGGTGCACAGCCGCTCCACCTCCAGCATATTGTGCGAGGCCAGCATGATCGTGGCATCGGTGCGGGTCTTGTACGCCATGAGGTAGCCGCGGATGCGGTCGGCCGTGTCGGGATCGAGCGAGGCGGTGGGCTCGTCCAGCAGCAACACCTCCGGCTCATTCAACAACGCCTTGGCCAACCCCACGCGCGTCTTCTGACCGGCGGAGAGATTGCCGTAGGGGCGCTTGAGAAAGGCCTCGATGTCGAGTTCCCGCGCCAGGCGTGCGAGCTGCGCGCGCACATTCTTCAGGCCGTAGAGGCGCGCAAACACCGTGAGGTTCTCCGCCACCGTCAGACGATGCGGCAGGTCCACGTAGGGCGAGGAGAAATTCATGCGCGCCAGCACGCGATGGCGCTGGCGCAGCATGTCCGCCCCCAGCACCTGGATGCGACCGGAGGTGGGCAGCAACAGACCCAGCAACATCGCCAGGGTGGTGGTCTTGCCGGCGACATTGCCG
>JAYSOL010000322.1:0-10834 GCA_043723045.1 Gammaproteobacteria bacterium
TTGAGCAGTCCGTAGAGTTCGCAGCTCGCCTGTTCTTCCACCAGATCGATCAGGTCTTCGACCCACACGAAGGTATTGGTGCGCACGCTTAAGGTGACGTGGGAGCGCTGGTTGTGCGCGCCGTACTTCGAGATTTCCTTGGAGCACGGGCACAGGCTGGTGACGGGCACCACCACCTTGGTGGTCATGGTGTCGACGCCGTCGTTGACTTCCCCGAGAAACGTCACCTGGTAGTCGAGCAGGCTCTTTACGCCGGACACGGGTGCGGCCTTGTTGATGAAATACGGGAAGC
The DNA here is from genome assembly GCA_043723045.1 of Gammaproteobacteria bacterium. Lineage (GTDB taxonomy): Bacteria > Pseudomonadota > Gammaproteobacteria > Acidiferrobacterales > UBA6901 > JANNJF01. Next base: position 293 of record JAYSOL010000322.1, read on the forward strand.
TCATCTCGATATGACCGATGTCCGCCTCGAGGCGTTTGCTCATTTCTGTGAGCATACCCTTGAAGGACTCCACGGAAATTTCCATGTCGTGGCTGTTCAAGATCTCCACGAAGCGCGACATGTGGGTGCCCTTGAAGTTGTGCGGCAGTTCCACATACATGTTGAAGTGGGCAATGGTGTGTTGCTCACCCTGGCTGCGGTCTTTCACGCGCACCGGATGGCGGATATCTTTGATGCCCACCTTGTCGATGGCGATGTGCCGTGTATCGGGCTTGTTCTGGACATCGACAATACCGATGACTTTGGGTTGTTTTGCACTCATGGTTTACTCCCGATTAACTTTGCCCAGAAGAATCGCTGCGAACACCCAGCAGGGAAAGGTTGACAATATTAGTCAAGTTTACGCGGATTCGGCGCGCCCGGCAACCCGTCGCGGCAGGCGTTGCAGAATGGCATGGCGTATGCCGGTTGCATCCAGGCCGCAGTCGTGCAGTAATTCACTGCGCTCACCGTGTTCGATAAATTCGTCCGGCAGGCCCAGGTTCAGGCAGTCGATCATGCCGCCGCTGGCCGCCAGGAACTCGTTGACCGCGCTGCCGGCGCCGCCGTGTACCGTGTTTTCCTCCAGCGTCACCAGCAGGTCATGGGTGCGGGCGAGTTCCAGGATCAGCGACTCGTCCAGGGGTTTGATGAAGCGCATGTTGACCACGGTGGCGTTGAGCTCATCACCCACCGTCAGGGCTGGGGCCAGCATGCTGCCGAAGGCCAGGAGGGCGATGCTCTTGCCGCTGCGTCGCACCTCGGCCTTGCCCAGCGGCAGGGCCGTCATGGTTTTTTCGATGGCCACACCACTACCGCTGCCGCGCGGGTAGCGCACCGCCGCCGGCCCGTTCAATTGATACGCGGTGTACAGCATCTGGCGGCATTCGTTCTCGTCCGCCGGCGCCATCACGCTGATGTTGGGGATGCAGCGCAAGTAGCTGAGATCGAAACTGCCGGCGTGGGTCGCGCCGTCCGGCCCCACCAGGCCGCCGCGGTCGATGGCGAACATCACCGGCAAGTTCTGCAGGCAGATGTCGTGGATCAACTGGTCGTAGGCACGCTGCAGAAAGGTGGAGTAGATGGCCACCACCGGTTTCAGCCCTTCGCACGCGAGGCCCGCGGCGAAGGTCAGGGCGTGTTCCTCCGCGATGCCGACGTCGTAATAACGTTTGGGGAAGCGCTCGGAGAAGGCCACCATGCCCGAGCCTTCGCGCATGGCCGGTGTGATGCCGATGAGACGCGTGTCCGTCTCCGCCATGTCGCACAGCCACTCGCCGAACACCTGGGTGTAGGTCGTGCTGCTGGGTTTTTTCTCCATCTTGCCGGTGGACGGGTCGAAGGGTGTCACCCCGTGGTAGACGCAGGGATCGCCTTCCGCCGGTTCATAACCCTTGCCCTTGCGCGTGACCACGTGCAGGAAGCGCGGGCCTTTCAGCTCGCGCAGGTTGCGCAGGGTTTTGATCAGGGTGTTGAGGTCATGGCCATCGATGGGGCCGATGTAGTTGAAGCCGAGTTCCTCGAACAGCGTACCCGGGGTGATCATGCCCTTCATATGTTCTTCTGCGCGCTTGGCCAGCTCCCACACCGGCGGGATGGTGCTGAGCACGGTCTTGCTGCCTTCGCGCATGCTGGTATAGACCCGGCCGGAGAGGATGCGCGCGAGATAATTGGACATGGCGCCCACGTTGGGCGAGATGGACATGTCGTTGTCGTTGAGGATGACCAACAGGTTGGCGTCCATATTGCCGGCGTTGTTGAGGGCCTCATAGGCCATGCCGCCGCTCAGGGCCCCGTCGCCCATGATGGCGATGACGTTACGCTCGGAGCCGGCATTGGTGGCCGCCACGGCCATGCCGAGGGCGGCGCTCACGGAGGTGCTGGCATGGCCGACGCCGAAGGTGTCATAAGGGCTTTCGCTGCGCTGCGGGAAGCCGGACAGGCCGCCTTTCTGCCGCAGGGTCGCCATGCGGGCGCGCCGGCCCGTGAGGATCTTGTGGGGATAGGTCTGGTGACCCACGTCCCACACGAGGCGGTCGTCCGGGGTGTTGAAGACGTAATGCAGGGCCACGGTAAGCTCCACCGCCCCCAGACCGGCCGCCAGATGTCCACCGGTTTTGCTCACCGTTTCAATGAGATAACGCCGCAGCTCGTTGGCAAGCTGGGGCAGCTGCGCCTCGTCCAGGGCACGCAGATCCTGCGGCAAGTCGACTTGCGTGAGCAGGGGATAGCTGATTCGGCCGGGCATGATCAATAAGTTCGCTGGATGATGTAATCGGCGATGTCGTTCAGGAGCCTGGCATTATCCCCTAAAGACTGGAGACTGGCGAGGGCCGCGGCGTGCTCCTGCCGTGCCAGCTGTTTTGCCGGGTCCAGGCCGAGTATGGCGGGATAGGTGGGTTTTTGCCGTTGCTGATCGCTGCCCTGGGGTTTACCCAGGGTGAGGGTGTCGCCTTCCACGTCCAGAATGTCATCGGTGATCTGAAACGCCAGGCCCACGTGACGGGCGTAGCGGTCCAGATCACTTAATAGGTCAGGGGGGGTAGGCGCATGGGCCAGGGCGCCGAGGGTCACGGCGGCCTGAATCAGTGCCCCGGTTTTACGTCGATGCATGTCTTCCAGCTGTGCCAGGTTTAACGACCGGCTCACAGACTCGAGGTCGATGGCCTGTCCGCCCGCCATGCCTTGGGAGCCGGCGGCCCGGGCCAGGGTCTGGATCATGGCCAGGCGCTGTGTCGCGTTAGTCCCCGGCGTATTAGTAAGTATCTCGAAGGCCAGGGATTGCAGGGCATCCCCCACCAGCAGTGCGGTGGCTTCATCGTAGGCCTTATGACAGGTGGGTTTGCCGCGCCGCAGATCGTCATTGTCCATGGCGGGCAGATCATCGTGTACCAGGGAGTAGGCATGGATCAGCTCCACGGCACAGGCCGGCGCATCCAGCCGTTCGATCTCGACGCCCAGGGCGGCACCCGTGGCGTAGACCAGGCAGGCGCGCAGACGTTTGCCGCCGTTCAAGGTGGCGTAGCGCATGGCGGCGTGCAGCCGGGTGGGCGGGATGTCGCTGCCTGGCAACACCGTGGTCAGCGCCTGTTCCACCCGCTGTTGGCGGTGGGACAGGAAGTCATGCAGGGCACTCAACGGGGTTCTTTTTCCGCGAGTGGCTCGATGACGACAGCGCCATTTTGTTGCAGCAGGATCTCCACCCGTTGCTCGGCATCCTTGAGTCCGGTTTGACACAACCGTGTCAGTTCCACCCCGCGTTGAAACGACTGCAACGCCTCCTCCAGGGTCTGGTTGCCGCTTTCCATTTTTTCCACCAGTTTTTCCAGCTCGGCCAGTGCGGCTTCGAAATCCGGCAGGGGGGTCTTTTTCGCCACGAAACCTCCGGTAACCATCATTTATATGTTCAAAGACGGCAAACCTAGCGCACCCCTGGAGTGGCGTCAATTGTGCTGGGAGTGGGTGTGTCGGCGTGTGCGCGCTGCCGGTAGCCGGTAGCACCAAAAGCAATTGAGGATATAATACGCCACGTACGATTTATTCCTTCATGAAGGTCGCCCCATGCCCTACTTTGTATTCCGGATATCGGCGGACAGGAAGCTCACGCCACTGAATGTATGCGAGAAATTCAAGGAGGCGAAAGACCTGTGCCGCCAGTTGCGCCAGGCGCAGGCCGCCGATGCCACGGACCAGATTCGCATGACCTTCGCCAAGGACGAACAGGATGCACGACGCCTGCTGGGCAACCGGCGGGCACCGGCTTCGCCGCTGGAGGAATGGGAGGCCTGAGTCGCGGTTGAATTCCCTAGGGCGTGCGCTGGTCATCGAAGGGTGAGTAGCGCACGGCCAGCACGCTAAACGTCGCCGCTCCCTCCGGGCGCTGCACCACCACTTCATCGTCCACGGTTTTTTTCATCAGTGCCCGCGCCAGGGGTGCATCCATGCTGATCAGGCCTTGTTCCAGGTCGAATTCGTCGGGCCCCACGATGCGGTAATCATAAGTCTTGCCGCTGTCGTCTTCGACTCGCACCCAGGCACCGAAATAGATGCGCTGATCGTCATCCGGACGGCGATCCACCACGATCAGCTCGTCCAGGCGTTTCTGCAGAAAGCGCACACGCCGGTCGATTTCCCGCAGTTGTTTTTTGCCGTAGATGTATTCCGCGTTTTCCGAACGGTCGCCCAGGGCCGCCGCCTCGGACACCGCCTGGGTCACCTGCGGACGTTTTACCCGCCACAGGGTGTCCAGTTCCTGGCGCAGACGTTTGTTACCCTCGGGCGTGATGTAGTGGGAACCGCGCGGCGGGCCGGTCTTGTGTTTACGCATATACGATAGACTGTCCCGGCCGGTTGAAGTTTATCATTCGAATAGTTAAGTCTGACTGACGGCGCTCATTGCCGGTCAGCGGGGAGACAGCCTACCATGCCACCGCCTATGCGACGCGCAACGCCCTGGAACTGCAAACGTTGCTGCAAGGACTAGGCTAAATGCGCGCAATCGATGGCTCCCAGGGCGAAGGCGGCGGCCAGCTGGTGCGCACGGCGGTGGCGCTGGCGGCGATCACCGGTGAGACGATCGAGTTGCATGATATTCGCGCACGCCGCACGCTGGCTATTATCCCCGCGGCGGCGGCGTGATCGAGGTGCAGGTGCACGCCGGACAACCGCGGCCCATCCACCTCATGCAGCCGCACCCGGTAACAGCGATCAGGGGCAGGGCGCATGTGGCGGATCTCCCCTGGCATATCGTCGAACGCATGCAACACACCGCATCGCTGGCGTTTGCCGCGAGTGTGCCGGTCCATATCGAGATGGACATGGTCACGCCGGCACAGGCGCATGGGCCGGGCGGGGCGATCGTGCTGTGGGCCCAGGCGCGCGAGCGGTTTCTGGGGGGCGCCGCGGTAGCGGAGCGCGGCGTGCCGAGATCGACGCCGGCGCGACCGTGGATGTGCATGCCGCCGACCAGATCCTGATCTATCTCGCCCTGGCGCACGGGACCTCCGAGTTTCTCGCCCGGTCCGTCACGTCCCATGCCGAGACCACGTTGTGGTTGCTGCGTCAGTTTTTTCCACTGGATTGCCGCATGACAGCGGCGGGTGCGTGCACTCACCTGGTGTTGACGCGCCCTTAAACCCGCCTATGCGCGATGTGGCCGCGGATAGAGAAAGCCGCCGGCGCTTTCCGACGTCGTTTCTTGTAGTTCATTTGATTTCATTTCTAACTGGTTGATGTTTATTGTGTCCATCGGCCAACCGTTTTTCATTGATTGTTATTTCCCGGGGCCAAGGGTAGATTGTAAAACGGAGAGAATAAAAAACGACCACGGCAGGCCTGATAAAACCCGCACATTCTACAAGGGAAGCGGTGTTGATTGAGGGACCAGGTTCTGTCGATAGTGCAGTCCCGCTGTATGCCGGGGTGGTCGATTCTTACGGGGGGTATGGCGATTGCAAGGCGAGCATAGAGCGTCGTCCGGTTCGGCGATACTGCGCGATGTTCTGGATTTGTTGGTCGATCTGAAACAAACCCCCGCAGGCTTAGTCATACACGACCAGATTACCCGCTTACTACAAGACTGTGAAACCGAGCAACACAAGACCGAGCAGAATTATCTCGATCTGGTGACGGTGCTGCTCGAGGCGTATTCCCGCAACCCGAGCAGCGAAAACGTGATGCGCGTTACCGCCAGGCTCATCCAGCTGCGACCTGTGACGCACCTGACCCCTGCTACGATCGACGCGTTGCGCGAAGAGCTGCTGACAGGCGACCAGCCGCCGCCCGAGCAGGCGGCGGGTGAGCATGAATTCGACAACATCATGCTGGGCCTGAATCGCTGGGCGGCAGCGGATAAGCAACGCAGGTCGGTCGAAGCGGCAGCGCCAGTGGCGGCTGAGGAAATCGCTGGCCTTGCGGCGGAAGCGCTGACACAGACCACACACGCACACGCTACGGCCGAACCCGCACCCCCATCACGCACACGCGCGCGGGAAAAGAAAATGCAACAGATGCTGACGGATGAAGAGGCCAGCAGTGCGCCCCCCGCGGATCGCCGGGTTGACGCCGCCTACCGGCTGCATCTGGATCGGAAGCGCGATGAAATCGACAAGCTCCAGGAAACCCTGGTCAACAAGATGGCCGATGCCATCCATCAGAACAAGGAGTTTGGCGCGCTTCTGGAGATAGAGCGCGGCGCCATGCAGCAGGCGGAGAATGTCCAGGAAGTCGAGACCCTGCGCCAGATACTGCTCGGCTGCGTTGATGAGTTACTCCAGGGACAGCGCGCCCTGGGAAATAAATTGCGCGGTTCCAAGGATTATCTGCAACTGGTCAAGTCGGACAGCGAGCGCCTGCACGACGAGCTGAATAAGGTCCGCTTGTTGAGCCTGACGGATGAATTTACCGGCCTGCCCAACCGTCGGGCGTTCATGCGACGCCTCGACGACGAGATCGGCAGATCGCAGCGTTACACCACGCCACTCGCGCTGGTCATGATCGATCTGGATGAATTCAAGGCGATCAACGATACACGCGGACATGCGGCGGGCGACGAGGTGTTGCGTTGCTACGCCAATGATGTGTTGTCTGTGTTTCGCCATCACGACATGGTGGCACGTTATGGTGGCGAGGAGTTTTCGGTGTTACTGCCGAACACCGTCGGCGAGGACGCGCTGAGCGCGATGCGCAAGGTGTCGGAGCGTGTGGCCAATACCCTATGTGAGTACGAAGGGCATAAATTAAAGTTGCCCACGTTTTCCGCCGGATTAACACTCTATGTCCTGGGTGAACCGCCCACGGCACTGATCGAACGCGCGGACCGCGCGCTGTACGCGGCGAAACGCCTGGGACGCAACCGGGTGGAAGTCGATTTTGTGGAGCTGGAAAAGCCGGTCATGCCGGACGACCTCGGCGACGACTGAGACAGTTGGTCAGCGGTTCTCACCGCGTGCTGTTGCGGTGACAGACCGTCAGGCCCTGTGTAGAACAATCTTCCCTCAGCTTCATTCCGACGTGCGTTATTGATCGGTGTCAAAGTAGTTCTGCGCATTACTGTTTAGGCTAAACACGTTTGCACACCCACCCGCATCGCGCGCGAGTGCTGTGTGCGTACAGAAATGAAGGGGGCATGCCGGAGGTGCGTGAATGGAAATGGCCATATTGAGCGGGCGTGAAGCACCGACTGGATTAGCGGTCGCCGAAGCACTGCCGTGCATACCCAGGAGGTTGAAAAACAACCTTTGGGCAGCACACTGGCGTGCCGCCGACGCGCACGGAGGCCTGACATAATGCACCCCTTTCTGCGACCGTTACCCGCAGGCATCGAGGCGTTGGCCGAGCTCACCCTCGACCTGCGTTGGACCTGGAGTCACCACGCCGATCGTTTGTGGCAGGCGCTGGCGCCGGACATCTGGGCGCATACGCAGAATCCCTGGCTGATGCTGCAGAGCGTATCGCAACGCCGTCTGGAAACACTGGCGCAGGACGCCAGTTTCCTGGCCGAACTCGATCGCCTCATGCAGCAGCGCGCGGACTATTTATCGGGTACCACCTGGTTCAGCGCGCAGGCGCAGACCGATCCGCCACCGCTTATCGCCTACTTCAGCATGGAGTACGGGCTGGCCGAGGCGCTGCCGCTGTACTCCGGTGGCCTGGGCGTGCTCGCGGGCGATCACCTTAAAGCGGCGAGCGATCTGGGTGTGCCGCTGGTGGCCATTGGCCTGTTGTATCAGGAAGGATATTTTCGTCAGATGCTCGACGCCAGCGGCAGGCAGCGCGAGATCTATACCCAAAACGTGCCCACCAGCATGCCCGTGACACCGGTGCGCGATGCCGATGGCGCCTGGCTGGGCGTGCCCATCGCGTTGCCGGGACGCACGGTGATGTTGCGCGTCTGGCGGGCGCAGGTGGGCCGGGTGAATCTGTATCTGCTGGACAGCAACGATCCCATGAACAGTCCTGCGGACCGCGGCATCACCGCCAAACTGTACGATGGCGGAAACGAAATGCGCCTGGCGCAGGAGATCGTGCTCGGCATCGGGGGGTGGCGCACGCTGCTCGCCCTCGGCCTCGATGTGGATGTGTGTCATCTGAATGAAGGCCATGCCGCCGGGGTCACCCTCGAGCGCGCGCGCCACTATATGCAACAGCACCAGGTCGATTTCTGGCAGGCCCTGTGGGCGACGCGCGCGGGCAATGTCTTCACCACCCATACGCCGGTGAGGGCAGCCTTCGACACGTTCCCACCCGAATTGCTGGCCGTCTACGGGCGCGACTACGCGCAGGAGCTCGGCATCAGCCTCGCGCAGTTGCTGGCCCTCGGGCGCCGGCAGGCGAATGCGGACAGCGAGCCGTTCAATATGGCCTACCTCGCCATGCGCACCTGCAGTCAGGTCAACGGCGTCAGCCGGCTGCACGGGGCGGTGAGTCGGCGGATATTCAGCGAACTCTACCCGCGCTGGCCGGAGCACGAGGTGCCGGTCGCGCATATCACCAACGGTGTGCATGTGCCGTCGTGGGATTCGCCCTGGGCGGATGACATCTGGACGGAGGCGTGCGGCAAGGAGCGCTGGCGCGGTACGTTGGAGGCCCATGCCAAGGCCATCGGTTGCGTGACGGATGCAGCATTGTGGACATTGTGTGGTGAGGAGCGCGCCGATCTGGTGAACTACGCGCGCCAGCGCCACGCACGTCAGCTGGGCCAGCGTGGCGCCGACGCGTCGGCGGTGGCCGCGGCACAGGCTGCCCTCGATCCGTATGCATTGACCCTCGGCTATGCCCGGCGTTTTACCGAGTACAAGCGGCCGAACCTGTTATTGTCCGATCCGGACCGTCTCGCGCGCCTGTTGACGCGGCGCGACCGGCCGGTGCAATTGATCGTCGCCGGCAAGGCGCATCCCCGGGACGAACAGGGCAGGCAATACGTGCAGGCCTGGGCGAGCTTTGTGCGACGCGCGGATGTGCGCCCGCACGCGGTGTTCCTCGAAGACTACGACATCAGCCTGGCGCAGGAACTGGTGCAGGGCGTGGACCTGTGGATCAACACGCCGCGCCGGCCGTGGGAGGCCTGCGGTACCAGTGGCATGAAGGTGCTGGTCAACGGCGGCCTGAATCTCTCGACGCTGGATGGTTGGTGGGCCGAGGCCTACCGCCCCGAGGTCGGTTGGGCCCTGGGCGATGGTGACGAACACAGCGAAGCCGAGCGCGATGCCGAGGAGGCCAAGCAGCTGTACTCGCTGCTGGAGAATGACATCGTGCCAGAGTTTTATGACCGCAACAGCGCCGGTATTCCCACCGCCTGGGTGGCGCGTATGCGCGCCAGCATGAGCAGCCTCGCACCGCAGTTCAGCAGCACGCGCATGTTATGCCACTATGTCGAAACGGTGTATCTCCCGGCCGCGCAGCGTTTCCGTAAGCGCCGCGACAGCAGCGCAGCACGCGCGCTGCATGCCTGGGCCACGGCTCTGCAGCAACATTGGGACACCATCCATATCGCACCGCCGGATGTGCGCCAGGAAGGTACGGCCTGGGAGTTCGACGTGCAGGTGTATCTCGGCGAACTCGCGCCCGAGATGGTGCAGGTGCAGCTGTATGCCAAGCCTGCGGATGACGGCAAGACGGCGTGCCACACCATGGAAGTCAGCGAGCCATTGGCCGGCGCGATGCACGGTTATCGTTATCGCGCGCGCGTGCCGTCAGACCGCCCGGTCCAGGATTACACTGCGCGCGTGGTGGCCCACCGGCCGGATGTGTGTCTACCGCAGGAGCTGCCGCTCATTCTTTGGCAACATTGATGGAGAACCCGCATGACCCGTAACCCACTGCTACGTCTCAAAGATCTGGGCCAGAGCCTATGGTTGGATTATGTCCAGCGCCAGCTGTTAAGCAGTGGCGAACTCGCCCGCATGATAGCCGCCGATGGGCTGGCGGGGGTGACATCCAATCCCTCCATCTTCCAGCAGGCCATCGTCGGGCACGATGAATACCGGGAAGACGTGACAGCGCTCATTGCGCGCGCTGCCGATGTTCTGGAGATGTATCACGGCCTGATCACCCAGGATATTGCCATGGCGGCGGACGTGCTGCGTCCGGTGTATGAGGCCAGTGGCGCGCGACGGTTACGTCAGTATCGAGGTGTCACCGCACCTGGCGTACGACGCCGAGGGGTCGATCGCCGAGGGGCGCAGACTCTGGGCGCACCTGGCGCGACCCAATGTGATGATCAAGGTGCCGGCGACACGCCAGGGATTACACGCCATCCCGGCGTTGGTGGCGCAGGGCATCAACGTCAATGTCACCCTGTTGTTCGGCATCACGCGTTACCGGCAGGTGCTCGATGCCTGGATGACGGGCCTCGAGCAGCGTCTGGCGGCGGGGTTGCCCATCGGCAAGTGCGCATCGGTGGCGAGTTTTTTTCTGAGTCGCATCGACACCCTGGTGGACCGGCAGCTGGACGACGTCGGCCATACGCTCCCGGGACAAAAGGCCGAACACCTGCGCGGCCAG
>JAYSOL010000323.1:0-3557 GCA_043723045.1 Gammaproteobacteria bacterium
TGTCAAAAAACACCCATTTCGCTCAAGGACACCTGCTCGGCCGTGTTTTTTGTTTCACATCGCGGCGTGGTATAACAGCACCAGGGAGTAGAACCTATGCCTTCTTCGTCCAAGCACACGACCCGCAGCAAGCCCCGGTTGGCGGAAAAAACCGTGCAGGAACTCCGCGCCCTGGCGAAATCCCTCGGATTAACGAATTACTCCAAGCTGACCAAGGCACAGTTGCTGCGGTTGGTCGCTGCTGCACCACCACCGGCCGTGGCACGGGCAGCGTCCTCCAAGGTGGCTACCAAGGTGTCCAAGAAACAAAAAACCACCCGCCATCAGACCGAGACCAAGGTTGTGTCGCCGCGCGCACAACCGGCAGCCCGCAAACCGCACTCGGTGGGCCGGCAGGCATCACAGAGCGCCGCTTCCAAAGCCGGCGTTGGCAAGGTAGCAACCGCTTCCACACCGCCCGCCGGCGCGGAAGACGACGCAGCCACTTTCCCAAAAACATCGCCGCAACCACCCCTCGCCGCCCCCAGGCTGACGTTGCGTGGGCAGAAACCCGGCGTCCTGCATGCTGCCTGGAGCATCGACCCCGCCCGCTCCATGCCGCTGCCCTATTTGCGGCTACGTATCATCAAGGTGAGCGCGGACGACACCGGCGTCATCGACGAAATCTCCCTGCCGGACCTGCACGGCAGCCGGTATGTTCACGTGGCAACAGAATTCTGCCACACCCCGTTGCGCGCTGAGATAGGCTACCATTCCAGCGACGGCCGCTTTATCGTCATGCTGCGGCACGCGGATATCCGGCTACCGAGCCGGCTGGCTGCCGGTCGCGGCGACCCGCAATGGTGGATCAGCGAGACGGATTTCCGCGAACTATATGTACGCAGCGGCGGCATGTCCGAAGGCTCAGCCCTGGTCTGGCGCAGCTCCTTCAGCAGTCGCTAGGCGGGACATGCAACCCGCACCGATCCCCACGGGGTATTTTGCCCTGGTGTTGCATGCCCACCTGCCGTTCGTGCACCACCCGGAACACCCCCGGTTTCTCGAAGAGGACTGGTTGTTCGAGGCCCTGTCCGAGACCTACCTGCCACTGCTGAACGTGCTCGACGGGCTGAGCAGCGACCGCATCCCCTTCTGCTTGAACCTGTCTCTCAGTCCGACCCTGTTGTCGATGCTGGCCAACCCCCTGCTGCAGCAACGTTATGTGCACTATCTGGACGCGCGACTCCGCGCACTGCAAGGCGAACGCCAGCGCACCCGCAACGACGCGCACTATTATCCGCTGGCGTTATTTTATTCGGAGCGTTACGAAAAACTGCGCGAACGATTTGTAGAGCAGGATAAACAGGACGTGATCCAGGCGTTTCACCGCCATCAGGCCAACGGCTATCTCGAAATCCTCACTAGCAGCGCGTCCCATGGTTATTTTCCATTGCTCGCCACCCACCCGGAAAATCTCTATGCCCAGGTGTCCATGGCGGTGCGCACCCACACGCGCTTCTTCGGTCGGCCACCGCGCGGCATGTGGTTGCCGGAATGCGGCTACCTGCCGGGCGTGGACGCCCTACTGGCGGAATTCGGCATAGACTATTTCATACTCGATACCCACGGCGTGCTGCATGCCGACCCACGGCCGAAATACGGCGTGCATCGACCGTTGCGCACACCCGGCGGCCCGGCCGTGTTCGGCCGCGATTACGAAACATCCAAACAGGTCTGGTCGGGGGAAGAGGGATATCCGGGCAACTTTTTCTACCGCGAGTTCTATCGCGATGCCGGCTTCGATATCGATGCCGCACACCTGCAGCCGTTGCGGCATGCCGGTGTGGCGGGTTACACCGGACTCAAGTACCACCGCATCACCGGCAATGCCCGGCATAAAGAGCCCTATCATCCCGAGTGGGCGTGTCAACAGGCGGAACTGCATGCAGAACATTTTCTGCAGCAACGCGGGGAGCAGCTGCAATGGCTCGCTACCCGGCTGGATAAACCGCCGATTATCGTAGCACCGTACGATGCAGAGCTCTTTGGCCACTGGTGGTTCGAAGGTCCGCAATGGATAGATTTTGTTGCGCGCAAGCTGCACGCACAACCAAACGGCCTGCAATCGGTCACCCTATCGGGTTATCTCGATCACTGCGGCGAACTGCAAACGGCGCAACCCGCGGAAAGCAGCTGGGGCGCCGGCGGTTTTCATGCGGTATGGCTGAACGAGTCGAATGACTGGATTTATCCCTACCTGCAACAGGCGGCGCAACGCATGCTTGAGCTGGTGGCCCACCACCCCAATGCCACCGGCACGCGGCGCTTGATGCTCGATCAGGCGGCGCGCGAACTGCTGCTGGCGCAGGCGAGCGACTGGGCGTTTATTATGCACTCGGCCACGGCCATAGAATACGCCAGGCAGCGCTTCCAGCAACACATCCATCGCTTCAACCGGTTGGCCAGCATGATCGAGACGGACAGTGCGGATGAAAACTATCTACGCCTGATCGCGGCGCGCGACAATCTATTCCCGGACATGGACTATCGCATTTTTCAGCCACGGCCATGGACGAATGTCGATAGCGACAAATAGCGCCACCCTGCCCACGGGTCTTCTATTCCGCGTTTTGTTGAGGCATCATTCGCCCATGCGGCTGACAGCAAAAAATATACGCGCTGAATTACGCCAACTGGCGGATGCCAATATCGCGCACCACTCGCAGCGCTTCTTCAAGACCGGCGAAGGCGGGTACGGCGAAGGCGACAAGTTTCTCGGCATACGGGTGCCGCTACTACGCGCGCAGGCGCGAAAATATCGCGCGCTACCGCTGACAGAAATTCTATCAGTGCTAATGTCCCCATGGCACGAGGAGCGTCTTCTGGCCTTGCTGATACTGGTCGACCGATACACCCGCGGCGACGCGCGCGAACGTGACCGCATTTACGCCCGCTATCTGCGCCATACGAAATACATCAACAACTGGGACCTGGTGGACAGCTCCGCCAGTTACATCCTTGGCGCGCACCTCATGCAGCGGGACAAGCAACCGCTCTACCGCATGGCCAAGTCAAGAAACCTGTGGCAACGCCGCATCGCCATCATGTCCACGTTTTACATGATCAAGAATAATACGTACGACGATGCCCTGGCCATCGCGCTGATATTAAAAAATGATCGGGAGGATTTAATCCATAAAGCCGTCGGCTGGATGCTGCGGGAGATCGGTAACCGCCACCGTGCCACCGAGGAGAGATTTTTACAGCAACACTATCAAACCATGCCACGTACCATGTTGCGCTACGCCATCGAGAAATTTCCGCAAAGAAAGCGCAGGGCTTACCTGCAAGGGGCAATGTGAGCCTTCATTTCCTGCTCGGATAATTATCCGCCTCACAAGTTTGTTGGCCTATCGAGCATTGACTTCTCATCCGAATTGCACTTCGTAGGGTGGGCATCGATCAACTCCGCTGGTGGGCAATGCCCACCCTACGCCGACAATTATTCATCACGCTACCCTCCACATCTCCGGGGCATGGGTAGGGTGCGCCCTGCGCACCAAAGACTGCGTTGGGCC
>JAYSOL010000324.1:0-8487 GCA_043723045.1 Gammaproteobacteria bacterium
CAAGGCGCGCGAGACCGTGCGCCTGGTGCGGCAACGCTACGGCGAGGGGCGCACCATCCTTATCGATGTGCTCAGGTCGGAGGGCGTGCTGGTGGAGACACGCAACGAGCAGCTCGCCTCTGCCTATAATATCGCCGTCGGTCAGGCGGCGTTGCGCCTGGCGGAAGGCACGCCGGATTACCCCTGATGACCCCAGCGAGCACCTTGATAATGGCTCTTAGGGCGGGCACGCCACCTTAGTATGAATAAATTGTCGCCGGTGTTTATTTTTTCTCTCGCCCTCATGGGCCTGTTCCTGAGCGGCTGCCGTGAACCGGCGCCGACCCCGCCCTTGGCGTTGCCCAGCCTGCAGCGGCCGGTGGTCACTCTGAAAGTTGCTCCAGCCACGCCGCAGCAGCGCCTGATCATACCCGCCAGCGCCTATGTCGAACGTAGCGGCCTGCCGGGGGTTTTCGTTCTGAGCGAAGGCCAGGCCCGTTTCCGTATGGTGCGCATCGGCCAACGCAGCGCCGGTGAGCTGGAAGTGCTGAGCGGCCTCGCCGGGGACGAAACCCTGGTGCTGGGCGATTTCGCGGACATCCATGACGGCAGTCCGATAGTGGTCAGGTAAAGGGATCTCCATGGCAACGACACCTAAGAAAAATACCAACGCCGATCCGGCGCTGAACATCGCCGGTCGCGTTACCCGCTATTTCATCACCAGCAAATTGACCATCCTGGTCATCCTGCTCGCCTTGCTGGTGGGCGCCATGGCCATCGGCATCACACCGCGCACGGAGAATCCCCAGATCGTGGTGCCCGCGGCGAATATTATCGTCTCCAAACCCGGGGCGTCGCCGCGGGAAATCGAGCAGCTCATCGTCAAACCCCTGGAGGCGATCCTGCAAGGCATGAGCGGCGTCGAGCACACCTATGGCATGGCCATGGATTCCGTCGGCGTCGTCAGCGTGCAGTTTTATGTCGGCCAGGACAAGGAAGACTCCCTGGTCAAGCTTTACGACCGCATCATGAGCAATATCGATCGCCTGCCGCCCGGCGCCCGCCAGCCGCTGGTCAAGCCGGTGGATGTGGACGACGTACCGGTGCTGACCGTCTCCCTTTCCTCCAGCGAAATGGACGACCGGCGACTGCGTAAGATCGCCAACGAGGTGCTGGAGCACCTGCGCCGGGTGGAAGGCACGTCGGTGTCGTTCATCCACGGCGGACGCATACGCCAGATCAATGTGAACCTCGACCTCGAGCGCATGCAGCGCTACAACGTCACCCTGTTCACTATCCGCCAGGTGCTGGAAGCCACCAACATCGACATCCCCGCGGGCACCCTGGTGAGCCATGGCCGGGTGAGCACCGTCACCGCCGGCGGTATGCTGCGCTCGGCGGATGAGGTGAAGAATCTGGTGGTGGCGCTCTACGCCCACCGGCCGGTGTATCTTAAGGATGTGGCCGAAGTGACCGACGGTCCCGGCGAAATCGAACGCGTGCATCGCATCGGTTATGGTCCGGCGTTCACCGGCGTACGCGCCCCGGACTACGAAGTGCCCGCCGTCACCCTGGCCATCGCCAAACTCAAGGGCACCAATGCCGTGCGCGTTACGCAGGAGGTGCTGGCGGAGCTGGAGCGCATCCGGCCGTCCACCATCCCGCCGCAGGTGAGTGTCAATGTCACCCGCAACGACGGACAGCGCGCCGATGACGCCGTCAATCTGCTGATGGAACATCTGGCGATCGCCATCGGCACCGTGGTGTTGCTGCTGATTGCCTTCCTCGGTTGGCGTGCCGCGAGCATCGTGACCATTACGATTCCACTGATCCTGTTTATCACCCTGGGCGTCGGCATGCTCGCCGGACAGAGCATCAACCGCATCACCCTGTTCGCGCTGATCCTGTCCCTCGGTCTGCTGGTGGATGATTCCATCGTCGTGATTGAAAACATCTTCCGCCATTACGCCAAGGCCGGGGCCGATCGCCTGGGTTCGGCGGTGCGCGCGGTGAACGAAATCGGCAAACCCACCAACCTCGCGACCCTTACCGTCATTCTGGCGTTTTTGCCCATGCTTTGGGTCAGCGGCATGATGGGCCCGTACATGGGACCGATTCCCTTCAACGTACCGGTGGCTATGCTCACATCGCTGTTCATCGCGTATACCGTGGCGCCCTGGGCCGCCTACCGCTGGCTGAAGCTCAAGGGCGGCGCACACGCCGCCGAGCATGCGCCCGGAGGCATCGAGCGGGTGTATGCCGCCATCATGCGGCGTCTGCTTGATAGCCGCGGCGCGCGCAATAGTTTTTTTGCCGGGATCGCACTGTTGCTGGTGCTGGTACTGGCCATGCCTGCCTTCAATCTCGTGCTGTTCAAGATGCTGCCGAAGAACAATACCAATACCTTCAATGTCACCATCGACATGCCGGAAGGCACCAGCCTGGAAGACACGGACCGGATCGCGCGCCAGGTCGGGGATGTGGTTCGACAACATCCGCAGGTGGCCAACTACGAAGCCACCGTGGGCGAATCCGGTGTCGTCGATTTCAACGGCTTGCTGCGCGGCGCCGGGCTGAAGCAGGGCCCGCACGTGGCTGAGGTGCGCGTCAATCTGCGGGACAAGGCCGAACGCAAGCAATCGTCCATCGACATCGTGCTCGATCTGCGCGCCCCCATGGCCAAACTGGCCAAAGAAACCGGCGCCAATATCAAGCTGGTGGAAGACCCGCCGGGCCCACCGGTGCGCGCCACGATACTGGCCGAGCTCTACGGTCCGGACTACAACCGTTTACGACAGATCGCCGCCGACCTGCGGCGTGAGGTCTTCGATAACACGGTGGACGTGGTGGATGTGGACGACAGCGATACGGCGGACACCATCGAGTACCGTATCGATGTCGATCGCCAAAAGGCCGCTCTCGCCGGCATCCTGCCGGCGCAAGTGGCGGAAACCCTACAGGCCTTCCTCGCGGGCTACAACGTGGGCACGGTGCATTTCGATGACGAAAAAGAACCGGTGCCGATCCGCTTCCAGATCCCCGTGGCGGACCGGGTGACTCCGGCGGATCTGCGCAAGATTTTCTTTACCAATCCCCAGGGCAACCAGGTGCAGCTGACGGACATCGCCCGCATCGTGTCGGCCACCGCGGCCAAATCCATACTGCACAAGGATCAGCGGCCGGTGGTCTATGTGAGCGGTGAGCTCGGCTCCACCAGTCAGGTCTATGCGGTGTTGAACATGTGGCGTTACTTAAGCGCCCACCCCTTGCCGGGGGATGTACAGCTCAATCAGTATTTCATGGCGGACCCCGACACCATCGGCTACAACCTGCGCTGGGATGGCGAGATGCGCCTCACCCTGGACGTGTTTCGCGATCTGGGTTCGGCCTTCGCCGTGGCGATACTATTGATTTATCTTGTCCTGGTGGGCTATTACCGTTCCTTCGCCACACCCCTGATCGTCATGGGCGCCATCCCCCTGACCATCATCGGCGTGCTGCCCGGTCACACCCTCATGGGCCAGTACTTCACCGCCACCTCCATGATCGGGGTTATCGCCCTGGCAGGTATTGTGGTGCGCAACTCGCTGCTGCTGATCGATTTTATTCTCGACTTCCGCAAACAGGGTCACGATTTGCGCGAGGCGGTACTGCAGGCGGGCATCACACGCATGCGCCCGATCCTGCTGACCGCGTTCGCCATCGTGCTCGGCACGGCGATCATGGTGGTGGATCCGGTCTTCGGCGGGCTGGCGGTGTCGCTGATCTTCGGCACCCTGGCGTCGACCATCCTGACGCTACTGGTCATCCCCCTGGTCTACTTTGTGTATGAACAACGGATAATCAAGCGAGCGTGACGCCCTGGGTGGCGGGGCTATGCCCACAGCCGCTGCCACCAGCGGCGCCGGTTCTGCGCCAGGGTCTGTTTGTCTTTGAGTTCCTTAGGCGGGATGCGGCTCATGACCCAACCGGGCAGGGGCGGGTTGTCGCTAAACCCGCAGGACACCCCGAGGTTGCTGGGGTCGAAGATTTTAATAAAGGTAGGATGGGTCTTGCTGTCCGCATAAACGATGCCGCAGTACTCCTCGTCGTGCTCCTTGCGTAACAAGGCGTCCACTTCATCAACAAAACGTTTCACTTCCCCCTCACCCACCACCTGCTGCGGTACTGTCTCGCCTACTGCATATACATACCAACCTGACCCAGCACTACGTCGCACCTCGCCCCAGAACTCGTCGAGCTGTTGCCAGCTGAGCAGACTGGTGAAGTTTCCGCGAAACGCTTGGTAGTAAGTGTCATCGTTAGTGGCTGGCGTCATGGTCTCTGCCCTTCGCTTTAGTAGTTTGGTTTAGTCTACACCGCCTGACTCAACCGTGGCCAGGGGTAGCCCGCGGCCTTGAGATCGGCCAGGTGTTCGCGCACGGCGATGCGCCAGTCTTTCTGCGGCACGTAGCCAAGTTTGGCTTTTGCATAATCGTTCGGCGCCAGCCACTCTTCGCTTAAATGCACGATGGATCGGGTCAGAAACGGGTATCCCGGCAACACCGGATTCAGCGCCTCCATCAGCCAGCCAAAAATATATCCTATAGGGTATGGGACGCTGTAGTGTGGCAGAGGTGAACCTGTTACTTGTGCGATCAGTTTCAGCACGTCACGCATGGTTGGGAACTCCGATCCACATATATTGAACGACTCGTAATCCTTGAGACCCTCGGCCACCGCGGCCAGGGCGTAGGCCTGGCCCAGATCGGTGTCCGCGACCAGTGGCATACGCTTGTGTCCACCGGCCAGCCACGGGACGAGGTGAGTCTTCAGGCGCGGTACCAGCACAGGTAACAGACCCAGCCGGTTGCCGCGCCCGATGAAGTTTCCCAATCGCAGGGTCACCATCTGGCAGGCTGGCGTGGCGCGGGCGCGCATATAGTTATCGACATCGATCAGCATGTTGAGATGCGGCCAGAATTTGACGTAGCCGGTTACGCCAAAGTCGTCCATTGGCCCGCTCTTTTTGGGCACTTCATTCACCGCCACCGTGCTCGTGAGGATAAAACGTTGTACGCCCTGCTCGATGGCAGCATCGATCAATCGGCACGTTGGTACATAAAAGCGTTCGCGCTCGAGCTGCTGATGGCCCCACAGGCTGGCCCAGGAGGCGGCATGGCAGACCACATCCACGTCACGCACTACCGACCGCAGATAGCGATCATCCATTAAGTCACCGAACCTCACCTCCCCGCTGAAATCCGCCGGCAGCTTGACACGATTTCGACACGCCGCCACTGCCGTCACATCATCGCGCGCAACCAGCGCGCGCAAAATATTGCTTCCCAGAAATCCGGTCGCCCCTGTCACCAGCACTTTAATCTTGGTCATATGTGTACCCCCGGCATGCTTTTATCGTTCATCGGCGTACGGGTTCCCACGCGCACGGCTTTTAGTCTGCTGTCCAGGAATTCGCTGATCCGATGCGCTACTTCTTCGCCGGCATCTTCTTGTACATAGTGTCCGGCGTTGTTCACCAGATAAAACTCCCCATCCGGAACCAGCGCGGCGATGCGCCGGCCTTCCTCGGCCTTCCATGCCATATCGCCATCCGGCCAGACCACCAGCACGGGCACTCGCCAGCGCTCCAGTTCCAGGCGTATCTGGTCGATCATGCGCGCATTCGGGTGATTTAGCCGGTCAGGGATGAGCTTGGCGAAGGCGGCAATCCCGGTGCGTTTGTCCGGCGTGTCATGCGCCTCAAGATAATTCTGCATGGCCGCGGGATCGACCGGCCGGCGTACCCCCGCGCCCAATACCTGCGATGGATTGCCACTGCGCCATAGGCGCCAGACAAATTTGCGGAACACATCGGCGCGCTTCACCAACAGGCCCGATATCCCGCGGCTTTTAAATAAAAGTCCGTAACCCGGCGGCAATGGGCTGGTTATGATGTCGTTCTGTCGTCGCTCTTTTTTGCTCGCCGGGAACCTCTCGATAAACGTATTCAACAACACCAGCGCGCGCACATTGTGCTTATGTTCTATGGCGTAGCGCAGCATAATGGGCCCACCCCAGTCCTGACCCATGCCAACAATGTCTTTCAATCCGAGTTTTTCGATCAGCCCCGACATCAATCTCACATGCCTCTGCAGGCTGTGGGCGCTCTCGTCCCTGGGCTTGTCGGAGAGACCGAAGCCCATGAGGTCGGGCGCCACACATCGGTATCCGGCCGCAACCAAAAGCGGGATCATTTTTCGATAAACATAACTCCACGTTGGCATTCCGTGCAGCATCCATAGGACCGGACCTTCGCCTTCGTCGATATAGTGCAGTTTGATGCCGTCGACCACGGCGTAGCGGCTCTTAAACGGATATTGATATCGCCCCTCCTGCATCCCCCCCCTCCCTTTGGACAGTCAGACATGCTGCGCGCAGGCGCAACATGTCCGCCGGGTTTATATGAACAAACTCACGTCGGCCTTCTGCGCCACCGGCAGGAAGCTTGCCGCACCGATATAATCTTTTACCTCGGGGATGAAGTCCTCGTTCTTCATACCGAACAGATCGACCGTCATCTGGCATGCGACCATCTTGACGCCGGCCTCCAGCGACAACTCGCGCAATTCAGCGATGGACGCGACGCCGGTATTTTTGATGGTCTGTTTCATGAGGCCGGTGGCCAGTTTTTCGAATCCGGGTACGCCGGCCATCACCAGGTTTGGGATTTTCCATTCAATTTCTTTAAACCATTTCGGTCCGAACGGCATTTTCATCGGCATGGCCGGATTTCCCAGCGGGCTTATTTCCAGGTTCTTTAAATCTTTTTTCAGCAGATTCAGTCCGTAGAAAGTAAAAAATATCGACACGTCCCAGCCCAACGCCGCACCGGTGGATGCCAGGATGAACGGCGGATACGCCCAATCCATGGTTCCCTTGGTGGCGATGATAGCCATGGACGGGGTCCTGGCCGCCTCGCGTTCTTCCATCTTCTTTTCGAATCGTTCATCAAACCATTTATCCAGCGCCACGCCTTCCTTGCCCAGCAGCACCACACTGCCACTGTCGCGATTGCTGATTTCGTTTACCTGTCCCATATGACCTCCTCATTCCACTCCGCGGATTTATCGGACGCCTGCGCGCCGACGCCTTAAAAAGAGCCTACCAATGCAAAACTCTGCCTGCGTACCGTCGACTACGCCCACAAGCTACCCTCCGTGTAGTCTTGACTAAGACATATGTCTGACTAAAATTAGATCAAGTCGGGGCGCGTGTCAAGACAAGTTTGGTCGCCGACGGCGGTGTCCGCAGGCAACCGATTCATCGGCAAAATCGGTACCTGAGGGTATTCGTTGTTTCGGGGATGGCGGAGACGTTACACTATGACCCATTCAACTCAGCGTTTGTCTACATCCATGGCCAGCAAGCAACAGGGTGAGGAAGTCCGCCAGCAGATCGTGTCTGCTGCCAACCGGCTGTTCTACGAACAGGGATATAATCACACGTCCTTCAGCGAGATCGCCGAGGCCGCGGCGGTGCCGCGCGGCAATTTCTATTACTACTTCAAGTCCAAGGACGAGATACTCAACGCCGTCGTCGACGCGCGCCTGCAGCGCATGCGCAGCATGCTCGAACAGTGGAACCACCAGTACCCCGAGCCGAAGCGCCGCCTGAAGAGATTTGTCGATATCCTCTTGAACGAAGAACCGAACATAGTGCGCTTCGGCTGCCCCATGGGTACGCTCAGCGCCGAACTCGGCAAAACCCAGGTCGACCTCCAGGCCAGGTCGACGGAAATGTTCGATGTCTTTCTCGACTGGCTGAAGGCACAGTTTCTGGCGCTGGGTCACGGGAATAAGTCGCGCGCCCACGCGCTCCACCTGATGGCGGCGGCCCAAGGCATCACCCTCATTGCCCACGTCTACGCCGACACCAAGTTCCTCAGCCGCGAAGCGACGCAACTGAAAGACTGGATCGACTCGCTCTAATATACCTCTCGTCCCGCATACATCGGCCGACCGTCTGCGGCAAATTGCAGACGGCCTCGCCTGCCGGACCATCGGTACTGAAGCCCCTGTCGAATCCCTTGCCACACCCCGCGCGCGTCTCTTAGTATCGACTGCCAGAAACTAGTGTGGCGTGCCCGCCCTAAGAGCCATAATCAGTACAAACGCCATAGCCGTTGGCGACTATCCGCAGGGAGCATCCGCACTTAATCTCGACTCACCCTTAGCCCCAACCCGGCTTCCGGCCATACCGCTTGTGTCCGTGGCGCGGACCCGACGTGCGTGTGGGCTTGTACAAACAGGGAATTCCATCAAGGAGGAAGTTGTGAAACATTACCACGAGACATTCAATAAAAAATCACGCCTCACGCGCGCCCCCGAAACCACCGCCTTCGCCGACTCGCAGCTGCCTGCCATGGAACCGCGATTACTCAAGTTCCGCATCGCCGCGGCGTTGCAGAGACAGAACGACTACTTTCCGTGCTTTGACTGGACCTTTCCCCCGCCGATCTCGCAGAAG
>JAYSOL010000325.1:0-5064 GCA_043723045.1 Gammaproteobacteria bacterium
GCCGTGGCGCGGATGCGGTTGAGGTGTTCCGCGATAGCGTGCGGCGCCGGCTGATCGCCCCAGAACAGGGAAGCGGCGCCCAGCTCGTCGAGTTTGTCCAGTGATTCACAGATCTGGCTCAGCAGTTGGTACTGCTGTCTCTGCGCGGACATATCTTCCAGCTCGCTATCTACGACGCGCAGTTTGCCCTCAAGATCCGCAATGTCCTTGCGGATCTTTTCAATCTGCGCGTGCAGTTCCTGCTGTTCTTGGGAGATAGCTGTTTCCACGCCGTTACGCCACTAACTTTGAGAGGACTTCTGAACGACCGCAAGCGATATCTTGGTGTACCCGGAAAGCGCACATGCCGACATCAATTTTTGCAGTATCTTAAATGGTATGGTCTTGTGCGCGAGGATGGTTATTTCATCGTTCTTTGCCGCGGTTGCCTTGTTCACGCCAATCGCGCTCCTTCTGATCTGGGTGAGTTTGTCTATTATCGGGGCGATGCGTTCGTCCTTCGCTGCGATGACCTCGTCCATCGTGGCCACGATCTCGCCTTGCACCATCACCGACCGGTCGCTCACCAGGACAATGACCGTCGGGCGCGGTTTGGCCTCGACCTGTGAATCGGGTAACTTGATCTCTTTCGGCGGCTCGACCACTTCAACCGCGGATTGGTTGAATAGGAGGAAAAATACCAGAATCGTAAAAACGTCCATTAGAGAGGTGAGGCTCAGACTGCTCTTGTGTTTTTTCGCCCGCGCCATGCGTTTGATGCGTCTGTTGCTCTTCATGGCGCTGCGCCTATCGTTATCTCCGGGAACAAGATTATTTTTTTCACCGGCTCGCCTTCGGCCTGCTTTACCTGGAGAGATCTGACCGCATCCATCACATGTATGACATCCTCATACTCGATGTCGGGTTCCACCAGAACCGTCGCGTCCTGTTTATCGCTGTACGTGTTCTTGATTTCCATCAGGGATTCCGACAGTTTTCCGAGGTCATACTTAGTGCCCAGCATGGGGATTGTGACGACCACTTTTTTACTATCGCCGATCTCCAGGCGTGTCTTGCGCACAATCACCTCTATCGTCACCGCCGGTTTATTGACGATCTGTCCGCCCGCGGACGTGGGCAGATTCAATTCCATGACGGTGATGCGGGAGAACACCGCCGTAACAAGCAGGAACGGGATAAGTACCACCATCAGATTCAGGAAGGTGGTGACGTCCACTTCCGGTGTCTCTTTGTCACGCTTGTGGCGATTCAGTCTGGACATGGCCCGTTACTTGGGTAGGCGGGTTGTTACCGCGGACACAATGATGTTCAGTGTCTTGACCGAGGCCATTTCGAGGCTGTCGATAATTTCTCCGGTTTTCGAATTCAGATAGGAATGGGCGATCAGCAGCGGAACCGCAACGATCAAACCGAACGCGGTGGTATTCATGGCGACTGAGATACTGGCCGAGAGCAGTTCGGCCTTGTCCGCCGGGTTGGCCTTGGCCACGGCATTAAATGCCTGGATCAAGCCGATGATGGTGCCCAGCAGTCCCAGCAAGGTTGCCACGTTGGCGAACAGGGCGATATAGCCAGTGCGCTTTTCCAGCTGCGGGATGATCTCCATCATGCCTTCTTCCATGGCGATTTCGATATCGTCCCGGCGCCGGACCGCGCCCTGCCGCTCCAGGCCCAGGTTGAGTATCTCGCTGATGGTGGATTTGTCTCCGGCGGTCATCTCGCGCGCTTTTTCGAAATCGCGTGTGACCAGAACCGGATGCAATTGCGTCCACATTTTCCGATTGGCGGTCCCGACCCGCGCCAGCTTTATGCTGCGTTCAATCATAATGGCGGCTCCAATCGCCCCCACCAGGAGTATCGGATGCATGAATGCCCCGCCATCGCGATAAAAACTTACTATAGTGTTGAAAAATTCCATCATTCAGTCCTCATGTCAATATTGAAAGCGCCGGCGTCAATTTGGATTACTCAGTTCATAAAAGCCCACCGCGCGCATAAACACTTCTTTATCCACCGGTGCCGTACGATCGTCCAGGAGAGTCGAGTTCAGGCTGGTTTCCGCACCCAGGTCCGAGCCCTTCCAGGGGACGATATACAGGGATTTTGGCGCTTCGTTATTGCCAACGATAGAAATGCCCGACACGGCCTTGGGCTCGTTACCTCCCTTCTTGTCCTGCGCGAAGACCGATGCAGGCAGCAACAGGAGCACAGCAACACAAACAAAATTCTTGATAATCATCGGACCTCCTTAACTGCACGGCGGACGCCGTTTGTCATCCATTGGTTCATATCGACTCACTGTGTCGGCAGGTACTGTTGCATTGCATGGAGTCGGTCAAGATCAGCTTCGGCAGCATCATGTTGGCGGACGGCTAGCGCCCCAATCTCTTCTGCAAATCGGCGATCCAGATTCCCACCGCCTTGTCATTCGGTACAGCCTGGTTGTACAGCTGATAGTTTTTCAGCGCACATTCCAGGTCTCTCAGGTATAAGTCACAGAGTATAGCCAAGTTTTTTCTGGCAGGCAGAAAAAGCGGGGACTTCTCCAGGGCTCTTTCGTAGGTCATTTTTGCTTCAGCGAACCTGCCGGTCCTGCGATAGAGCAGGCCATATTCGTTGTTGGCCACGGGATGGTCCGGGTTGATCGCCAGGGCCTTTTTCAGATTGTCCTCCGCCGCCGCAAGATTGCCAACTTTCTGGTATGCGATGGCCAGGTTGATGTAGGGGGCGGTATTGTTTTTTGCGCGCTGTGTGAGCTGGTTCAGCTGCTCTATGCCTTTTTCGAAATTCTCGGCGTCCAGGAGCTTCATCGCCGCGTCGAAGTCGGCGCGTACATCCGCGTCGACTTGTTCAGTCTTGTCGGGTGTGGCGACCTCCCGATGAGCATCGTCTTTGGGCTGACTAACGGCGCAGCCGGTCAGCGCGACGACCAATGCCAGCACCAGCCCTAAGCCGGTTGGCGATGTGTATGCATACTCGTTGAGTTTGTGCATGCTTCCCTTTAGTACACCTGTCATCCTGTCATCCTGTCATGGTTAATCATAGTGCCCGCCAAGCCCCGGACATTAACTACGAAATAGCTTTAAACCCGGCAACTGTCAACGCGCTTCCTGCATCCACAGGACCCGCCCGTCCGATGTATCGGCGAGTCGGGTTGCGGGGCAGCCGGCACTCTGTTGACGCCGATCATTTTGTCGCCGCGGGTAAGGCGGCCTCGTACCTGAACGGCCCTATGGATTTGACGAAGCCGGTCCTTTCCTCGACCTTGGCGTAGCGGGCGGGTACCAGCTTGGCGAGCTTCTCTATGCTCTTGTCTATCCACGCGTTGTAAACACCGACAGACATCAAAGCAAGATTCTTTTCATGTACCGCGATGGCCTTCTCTTCAAAGGGGTAGGCCTGTTCCTCGATCGCCAGCTCATATTGTTCCAGGGCGGCGGCGTCCAGATTGTCCGGCCTTTCGGACTCGGTCAGCGACCGATTGAAGTTATAGTAGATCTCGGCCAAATAAAAGGTCGCGGCGGCGGTGACATCGCCGACTTCGTAGTTCACCAGCTTGCCAAACGCATCCGTGGCAGTTTTCATGGCGGCTCTTTTCCTGAGAAGATTCTTCTCGAACGGCTTGACCAGCTTAATCGCCACAAGCTGATCATACAACGGTTCGGTAATCTCCAGCGCGGCCGTCGCGCCCAGATAACGTGTACGCGGGGTTCGCTCACGCCCTGCCTGCGCATCCAATGCCATAATCTGCTTGAGTTCGTGCATGTAAGCGTTAGCGTCATTTCTGGCCTTGTAAATGCCGGCAATCTTGTTGCGCGATTCCAGCGCGAGGTCCAGGGGTTTCGGGAAGTACGCAACATAGCGTTTATAGATGTCCAGCGCGCGATCGATCTCCTTCGCCTGCTCATACAGATCGGCCGCCAGCAGCAGCGATCCGCGGCGCACCTCGTCGTCCTTCGATTCCTTTTCGATGCGCTCATACTCTGCCGCGGCGGTGGCCAGCTTGCCCGCCTCGCGGTAGACCAAGGCCATTTTCTTCGTGACCTCGGGTTGCAGTTTGTGTCCCGGGTAATTCTGCCGGAACGATTGCAGTACCTGTATGGCCTTGTCCCAATCCTTCAGCGCGATCAGGGAGGCGACGGCGTCATATTCGGCCGCCGGCCTTATCGTCGAGGTGGGTGCGGCCTGTGCGATGCGCAGGAAATGGTCGGCCGCCAGTTTGTGGTTCCCCAGCTTGCTCGCCTGCTCGCCTTGCTTGTAGATCGACGCTGCGAGATTGTCGGTCAGGGCAGCGGTGGTCTTGTCGTCTTTGGCGGAGAGTTGCAGGACATTTTTATAGCCGTCTTCCGCATCTTTATACTTCTGCAGATCGAATGATGCATGGGCGACAACCAGCCAAGCGGCGCGGCGGATGCCTTGCTCGGCCGCCGGAAAGTCGTGGATCAGCTTATGCGCCACCGTCAGCGTCTGGACATAGTCCTTCATTTCATAGAGATCGTCCGCGGCGGCGCCCAGGACCACCGCGGCCTTCTCGTGTTTGGGGAATGCGTCGACGAATTTGAGAGAGCTGCGAATGACATCACGCCTGGCATTGACGGCAGCGGGGGTCGCCGCCACCTTCACGTTCTCCCGATGGGCAAAAACCGCGGCGTAACCGGCGGCCGACGCCTTCTCATGGGTCGGATAGCCATACGCCGTGCGCTCGTATTCCAGGGCGGCCTCGGCAAACGCCTTGTTCTCCAGCAGCAGCTCCGCCAGCTGGTAGTTGATAGCAGGGGACTCGCTGTCTTTCGGGAAGGAGTTGAGGAATTCCCGGTACCATACCGACGCCTCACGGAAATTTTCGTCCTTGGTCTTTTCGAACTGCTTGTTCTGATAGAGCGCATGGTAATAGTTGGCAAGCTCGCGCAAATTCTGCTTAAGGTGTGCCAATACCTCAGGGTATGCCTTGACCTCGAAGTGCTTCCAATATTCGGACTTCAGTCCATAGTTGGTGGCGAATTCCTTGCTCGCATCTATAACCAGCCTGGGGAAGCCGCCTTTCTTGTAAATCTCGATAACGCG
>JAYSOL010000326.1:0-2244 GCA_043723045.1 Gammaproteobacteria bacterium
ACAACTCCCGAATGGCCCCGGTCAGCGCCTGCGGCCTCTTGTACCCGCAACCCACCTTCTTATAGACTCACCCCGCTGTTTCCCGGCGAACTGCTAGAATCCTGATAGGTCGTTGATGTTTATCTGCACCCATGCCACACCGGCCCGGCACGACGGTCGCCGAGCGCACGAGGAGAAATCGCCGTGATCGATATCAAGAAGGCTGACCTACAGCACGGTTGGTCCTGGGTCCTCGACGGACTCGACACCCTGAAAAAAGATGTCGGCCTATGGGTCAGTATGGGGCTGATCTACATGTTGATCGCCATCGCCCTTAAGCTCATCCCCTTCGTCGGATTGTTGCTGTTGATCCTGATCAGCCCGATGCTGCTGGCCGGCGCCCTGCAGACCGCCGCCGATCTGCTCAGTGGTAACCTGGCCTCACCTGCCAGTACCGGTAGCGGTTTCTCTCCCCAACGCATCGTCGCCGATCTGCAACGCGCCACGGCCCGGCTCTTCATCATCTTCAGTGATGAGGAAAAACTCCTGCCCCTCATGGTCATCAGCACCCTCACCCTCGGTATGGTGGTGGTCATCAATATCCTGGCGGTACTGTTGAAAATCGATGGCTCCGCGCTCACCGCCATGGCCGCCGGCAGCGTCGGTCCGCGCGTCTGGGTGCCGGCCCTCATCGGCTGGTTTCTGGTGCGCTTTCTGCAACTCGGTTTGATTATGACGGTGCTTTATTCAGTGCCACTGATCCTGTTTCGGCGCGAGATGCCGCTGGTTTCCATCGAAAAAAGTTTTGCCGCGAGCAAACAGAACTTCATCGCCGTGTGCGCGTTCGGTATACCCTTCCTGCTGGTGTACCTGCTCATCAATGTAATGTTTTTCGCCCTGTCTTTTCCCTTGGATGACTTGGCCGTGTTAGTGCTCGGCTGGGTCGCGGTGCCGATATTCTCCACTGGCCTGTACCGCAGCTACCAGGATCTGTTCAAGCGCTGATAGCACCGTTAGGCCTTACTCAGCCACCGCCACTGCCCTGTCCTGCGGCGGCATTTCCCGCTAATAATGGTTCTTAGGGCGGGCACGCCACACTAGATTATCCGGCATCGTCACCCCTGAGCGGGAGGTCCTATGGGAGTCTGTGTATACGATGGCGAGGAACTGGCGCGCTACGCTTTCGGTCGTGGGCACCCCTTCGGACCGGATCGGCTGGCGGCGTTCCGCGCTGAACTCAAGCGCCAGGGGCTGGACGGTTGCGTCGATCTGCTGCCGCCGGTGCTCGCGACCGAGACCGACGTGGCGCGCTTTCATACCACCGACCACATCGCCCGTGTCCAGGCCATGTCGCGCCACGGCGACGGCTACCTCGATCACGGCGATACCCCGGCCTTTCGCGGCATGTACGAAGCCGCCTGCTATGTCGTCGGCACGCTGTTGGACGCGGTGGCACGCGTCGTGGACGGGCGCTGCGTACGCAGCTTCGTGCCCATCGCCGGTCTGCATCACGCGCGGCGCGATGGTGCGGCCGGATTCTGCGTGTTCAACGACATCGGTGTCGCCATCGAAACCCTGCGCCAGGTGCACGGCATCCAGCGCATCGCCTATGTGGACATCGATGCGCACCATGGCGACGGCGTGTTCTACGCCTTCGAAGACGACCCGCTCCTCACCATCGCCGACCTGCACGAGGACGGGCGCTACCTCTATCCGGGCAGCGGGCGCATGGATGAAACCGGCCGCGGTGACGCGCGCGGCAGCAAGCTCAATATCCCGCTGCCGCCGGGGGCGGACGACGTCCTGTTTCGCCGCCTCTGGCCGCCCATCGAAGACCTGGTGCGCGCCGGCCGGCCCGAGATCATTCTGCTCCAGGCCGGCGCCGACAGCATCGCCGGAGACCCCCTCACCCACCTGCAACTCTCCCCCGCCTCCCATGGGTATGCGACGCAACGGCTGTGCCGCCTGGCGGACGAGTTGTGCGCAGGCCGCCTGGTGGCCACCGGCGGGGGCGGCTACGACCGTGCCAATCTGGCAAGCGCCTGGTGCGCCGTGGTGGAGGCCATGCTGACCACGGGCTGACGAAAAATAAAAAGCGGATGCGTGCGCGACGTGTAACTGCAATAATCGCCGTCAAGAACGTCACCGGAAACATTGCAATGCTGGTGTAGGGTGGGCGACCGCCAGGCGAGCCCATGGATGGGCGAGGTAGAGCGCTGTCGGGAACAGGCGCCGAGATGGCGGAAGTACTGGAAACGCAGGAGC
>JAYSOL010000327.1:0-8869 GCA_043723045.1 Gammaproteobacteria bacterium
TGAGGGCCATGGGAAAGCGCGTGCCATCCTTGTGCCGGCCGGTCACTTCGCCCTCGTGACCGATCAGGCGCTGGATTTCCGCGCGCATGAAGTGTTCCAGATAGCCATCGCGCTTGTCGCGTGCATCGGTGGGCGGTATGAGCAGGCTGATATCCGCCCCGACGGCCTCGTGTTCGGCATAACCGAACAGCCGCACGGCGGCGGTGTTGAGACTCTCGATGATACCCCCGGCGTCGAAGGTCACAATGCCTTCCGCCGCATTGCCCAGGATGGTCTCCAGACGCTGCTGACGTGTGCGTACCTGCTGGCGCATGCGGTCGAAGGCCTCGATCAGGTCATGGGTCTCCGTGGTTTGTGTGGCGGGTAGTATTACGTGCGCATCGCCTCGTGCCTCTGCCTTGAGTGCCTGGGCCACGCGCGCCATTGGGCGGCGTATCGTGTGTTCGATCATGAGGTAATACCCGATCGTCATTAGAATAACGATGGCGAAAATCAGCCAGAGGGTGTGGGAGAGCTTGTTGGCGATCTGTGTCATCTGCGCCATATCGCCCGCTGATCTGGCGAGCAGATCTTTTTCAAGATCGCGTATGCTCGACCAGGTTTTATTGAACAGCGGTTGAATAGTGTTTCTGAGCAGCGGTACATCTACGCGCCACGTTTCTGAATTATGAATCACGATAGCCTGTTCGAATGCGTCACGCCATCTTTTTTGCTGCACAAGCATTCTGTGTAACGCTTCAGGCTGCTGCAGATCCAGCTGCCCCCGTTGTTCCATTTCCGAGAGCTGCGCTAAAAGCGTTGTAACGACCGCGTTGTACTCATCGACATGATCCAGCTGGCTGCGTCCATTGACTAGTGGATCCCCAGGAAAGTGGCCAGAGCGAAAAGACATGTAGCTGCGGAAGGATAGAATCATCATGCCCCAAGCATGCCGGGTTGCGGCGAACAGCCGGTAGGCCTGTTGTTGCTCTGGGGTGTC
This sequence comes from Gammaproteobacteria bacterium, assembly GCA_043723045.1. Lineage (GTDB taxonomy): Bacteria > Pseudomonadota > Gammaproteobacteria > Acidiferrobacterales > UBA6901 > JANNJF01. Next base: position 980 of record JAYSOL010000327.1, read on the forward strand.
GATCAGCACATCCGCATCTTCCATTGCGGAGGTGGCGCTGCTATAAAACGTTGTGTGCGCAGGCAGTAATACACTTATGACGATGGGAATGGCAGGATAGAGCTTTTCCGGATGGGTACGCAGATACGTAAGTGTAGTGACATCAGCGTGTAACTTGGTGAGGATAGCAGTGAGCGTTTGAATATCCTCAAGTGCCTTGGCGGATGGCAGGCCTCCTTGTTTTGGTAATTTCTCGAGGTTGTTGCGCACCTGTTCAAGTAACGAAAGGGCTGCGTGTCGCTGTGGCTCTTCGGGTTGTAAGAGAAAGCTTTGCAGGTTAATCTCAGCGAGCCAGATATCGTTACTCAGGTCGCGTATCAGGTCGTTAATTTTATGCCGGTTGGTGAGATTCGCGGAGGTGGTAGCGGTTGTCGTGGTCACGTGATTTTGCGCCACCAGCGCTGCGATCAGCAGGCACGCCGAGAACAGCGCTGACACATAGATATTGCGTCCACGGATGCTGCTCAGTCCGAGCCTCGCGGCTAGCGACGCGCTTACTGCGCCAGCGGTACTGGTGCGCGAGACGTTAGGTTTTTGCATGCGACCCGAATTTGCCTGTGATTGTAGGTAAGTTGCTGCAAAGACTGTGCCGTTTAGGTGTAGTTGCTCCAACATTGTTGGGCGTAATAGTAGACAATATTTGAACAAATGCGTGGATATTCACGGTGTTCCGGCCGTGTGGGGCAGACCGCCTGGGTAATTCCGGGAGCGGCCGACTCCTGCTGCCCGAGACGTCGGGAATCGGGTAATCTGTGAAATTAAATCACTGCTGTCCGGTTGACTGAAAAATCGACGTTGTTTTACTTGTAACCCTTTGATTTGCAGAGGTGCGATTTTCAGACGCAAGTTGGAATCGGCACCACCTTGAAAAGCTCGGAATGTCCCGTCAATAATGGCTTTTCGTGAATTATCCTCAGCGTTAACCGGACACTACTGAAATTAAATAACATTTCTCTGGAAACCCTATCCCATGCCGTCATTTGACGTCGTCTCGGAAATCGACTGGCAGGAAGTGCGCAATGCCGTGGATCAGGCCAATCGGGAGATCGGCACGCGCTTCGATTTCAAGGGGTCGGAGGCGCGCATCGACCAGGCCGAGGGGCTGCTGACCCTGCACGCGGACGATGAGTTTAAAGTCAGCCAGGTGCGCGACATACTGCGGAACAAGCTCACCAAGCGCACTATCGACATCGCCAGTCTCGAGGAGCTGGCGGTGGAGAAATCCGCCGGCGGCAAGGCGCGTCAGGAGATCCGTGTGCGCCACGGTGTCGACATGGATCTGGCGCGGAAAATCGTCAAAATCATCAAAGATTCCAAGCTCAAGGTGCAGGCGGCGATCCAGGGCGATCAGGTGCGGGTTAGCGGCAAAAACCGCGATGATCTACAGGCGGTGATGGCCCTGCTGCGCAAGCAGGACCTGGGTTTGCCCCTGCAGTTCACCAATTTTCGCGATTAAGGGCGGCGTGGTGGCCCCTGCAGGCTGGGGAAACTTACGCCCATACCGGGAGTCATAGAAAAAGGTTGTTGCACAACATGCCGCTGCCGACTGCGTGGCGAAACATCTTTTTTTAATCTTTCATCTACTATACTGTTCCGTTTCTAAACCTGTACCCACCTTTGTGAGAATTCCAGTGATCAGATCGTTAATGCTAGGACTTGGCCTGTGCAGCGGCCTGCTGTCCGCCGTATCCGCCTCCGCCGACGCGGATACCGACAAATTCAAGCTAAAGCTGGTCAGCCAGCTGCCGGAATTTACCATCGACGACGTCAAGTCTTCCCCCATCGCCGGTTTGTATGAAGTGACCATGGGTGGCGAGACGGTGTTGATCAGCGCCGACGGAAAATACCTGCTCACGGGCGACCTGATAGAGGTGGCGACGCGCACCAATCTGAGCGAGAAACGACGCGGCAAAAAAATACTTTCCGCCCTCGAGCAGGCCGGTGAAAAAGACATGATCGTGATAGGGCCGTCGAAGGCGAAGCACACCATTACCGTCTTTACGGATGTGGACTGCCCCTATTGCGCCAAATTGCACAACGAGGTGCCGGAGCTGACCAAGGCGGGAATCAAGGTGCGTTATCTGCTTTACCCGCGTGCCGGCGTCGGCACGGAGACCTACAAGCGTTCAGTGGCTGTGTGGTGCGCGAAGGACAGAATCAAGGCGGTAGGCATCGCCAAGTCTGGCGGCGCGCTGGATATGAAGACCTGCGATAATCCGGTGGCGGGCAATATCAAGCTCGGGCAATCCCTGGGCGTCACCGGCACGCCAACTATCGTCTTGGATAGCGGGCAGATACTCCCGGGTTATGTACCGGCGGAGAAACTGGTGGCCGGCCTGGAGCAGGGCGCCGCCAAGAAATAGTCGAGATATCATTCGGGACGTGCCGATGCCGCTTGAGTTGTAACCCGCCGGCTTCCGGTTACACTCATGCTGATGACCTCAGATCAGGATCGCGAAATCGTCAGCCTGCGGCGGGAGTTGTCGCGGCTCAGGCTGGGCATGGAAGGCCAATTGCGCGAGAACGAGCGCATATGGTCCGGCTTTCAGCGTATCGAGATACGCCTGCTCGGGGCACAGTCGCTGCGCGAACTGGTGGCGGTGCTGGTCGGCCGGTTTCCGACTACTTTCCCCGGTGTGGACTGCGTCAGTCTGGCGTGTGTTGACAGCGAGTACGAGTTGACGCGTCTTCTGGTGCAGGGCGAAGAACGGCAACCTGTCGGATTCGTACCGTTGTGTACCGGACAAGCCGATGGACTGCTGCCTGCCGGGCGTCGGCCCTACCTCGGCGCCTGTCCTGCCGGGTTACAGACGATACTTTTTCCCGCCCATACCGCTCCCCTGGGTTCGGTGGCCATCGCGCCACTGATGTTGCATGGCCGTATGATCGGCGTGCTCAATCAGGGCAGTGCCGACGCACAGCATTTCACGTCCGCTTCCGCTACGGACCTGCTCGAACATCTGGCGGCGGTAACGGCCATGTGTCTCGATAATGCAGTGAATCGTGAACGCCTGCGCCGCGACGGCTTGACCGACGCCCTGACCGGCGTCGCCAACCGCCGTTTTTTCGAGCGCCGCTTGCGTGAAGAGGTCAGTACCTGGGAACGTCATCGACACACACTCGCCTGTCTGCTGGTGGATCTCGATCATTTCAAGCAGGTGAATGACCGCCACGGTCATCTGATGGGCGATCGGGTGCTGACGCAGGTCGCGGGTGCCCTGAGCGAGGGTCTGCGTGCGAGCGATGTGCTGGCACGCTATGGTGGAGAGGAGTTTGTGTTGCTGTTGCCCGGGACTGTATCGGAACAGGCGGAGGAGGTGGCACAGCGCCTGCGTGCGAATGTGGCGGGGCTGCGCGTCATTGGCGCCGATAACGTCAGTATGCAGCTGACCGTTTCGATCGGCCTCGCGTGTCTTGCGCCGGATACTCCGGCATCTGCCGATCCGGCGCACTGGCTGGTGCAGCAAGCCGACAGTGCGCTTTACCTCGCCAAGACCTCCGGGCGCAATCAGGTGGTTGTGGCGGTGGATAGATCGATCTAACCTGACGTTGTCGTTCCGGGCGGCGTCGCCTGCGTTGACAGTCTGGCGCCGGTGGGTCGTGTGTCGCCCTAGCGAAACCGCGCCCGCCAGGATTAAACCGTGGCGGTCAACGTTCGAGATATTTGATTTTTCCCGGGACGTCTTCCCATTTTTTGGCATCCGCGGGTTCCGGTTTTTTCTCCGTCAACACCGGCCAGGTGCGCGCAAGCTCGGCGTTCAAGGCGATAAACTGTCGTTGATCTTCAGGCAGATCATCCTCGGCATAAATGGCATTCACCGGGCATTCCGGCACGCACAGGGTGCAATCGATGCATTCATCCGGATCGATCACCAGACAGTTTGGGCCTTCGTGAAAGCAGTCCACCGGACAAACTTCGACGCAATCGGTATATTTGCACTTGATGCAGTTTTCGGTGACCACATAGGTCATTTTCTGTCTCCAACATAAATTGATGCGCTGTAGGATACTGCTGCTGTCCGCTGGCGGTGTGCCCGGGCCTCCTGGGAAGAACTTGAGGGCGCTTCAAGCGGGACACCCTGGATTCCTGAGCATCGTGTTCCGCTACCCACCAGTGACGCTGAGCAATGATACACGCACTGCCGCATGCAGGGAATCTGGCTGGCAGTGCCTCAGGCCCAGGTGCGACGGGGCTGAGCGCAGACTTCCGTGTACCGCCCGTAGATTCTGTCCAGGGCCGGCCTGGGGTGGTGCAGGGTTGGCCCGACTTGGCGGCGGCAGAAGGCGACACGGGCAGATCGATCCTTGGGCGCCTCGCTGGTTGACGCGCGCAGCGTCACGGGGGACTATACGCATGTCCAGAGTGATATTTTGAGCTTAGTGCGAGACACCCACGGACTCACGAATCCAGCAATGACCAAGCCCGACCTCACTTTGCCTGACATGCAACCGCCGAGCGGACCGGTGGAGACCCGTGGAAAAGAAGTGCAGCAGTGGCTTGCTTCTCTCCCCCTCGCGGACAGTCTCGCCACCTCGCAGCAACTGTTTAACAATCTGTTTGCCTTGAACCGCATGTCGTTGGATGCGAAGGCCCGACTGGAGCTCATGGAGCTTTATCATCGGCCGGTCTCTATTGTCACGGATTCCCTGCAAAACGCCTTCAACCAGGTGTCGCTGCCGCTGAGCGCCAAAAAACGCCAGCTCGCGGTTTTCCTGCGCCAATTACAAATGGAGATGGCCTACGGCTATAAGTTTGTGGTCAGGGACATCCTGAGTTCGAACGCGCTCTGGAGCAAGAAGGCAGCGCTGCCACTGGTGATCGAGCGCGCCATTCATTACTTGGGTGAAGTACTGCTGCATTCTTACCATGTCTACATGCCCTGTCCGCCCGGTGCCTGGCGCGAAATCCATGCCCTGTACCGCTATGCAGAACAGCACGGACTGCATAATGAACCGGTAATGGGTTCCCTTGAAGATGCTGCGGAGAAGGTGACGATCAACCGCAGTTACCTGCAGGCCGTATTGCTCGGTCTGTGCGGGCCCTATCAACTGCCGCAGAATGAATGTATCCAGGTCAATGGATTTCTAGCCAACTGGGCAGAGAAGGCCAGCGTCTCCAGTGAGCTGTCCATCGACAGCCCCGTGGGTTGTTTTTTGATTGACCTCACCGCTGATCTGCCAGCCATGCTTTTTCCGCGTGACATCAAGCTCAAGCCGGCGCCGTATTTGCGGGTTCTGAGCGCCGTGGAGCTGGCGCGTATCGTGCATGAAGATATCAATCGGTTGCAGAAAGGCGCATCGCCGCAGTCCCTGCGGCTAGGTGCGGAATGCATCGACACCGCCTGCCTGGATATGCTGCGGCGCATGATCCGTTTCTGGGGTATGGCGGCCCGTCGCCAGTTTTCACGACGTACCTCACGCGCCCGGTTTCTGTCGGTTTGCGCCGGTGTGAATGCCCTGCATTTTTTCAGCGACGGTCAGCGGCCCTTTTCACCGCCGGATGAAAAAACACCGGAGTTACCTTCCGACGAAGATACCTTGTTCCCATCGAATGTATCGGTGCCAACGGCCGGTACGGACGATAGCGTGGCCATGATCGACCTCGATGCGTTGATCGCCGAGCCGGAGCCGGCGTTCGTCATGGAGGCGAACACCTCCATGACGCAAGAGGTGTTTCGCGTCAGCCGCTGGAAAATTCGTGACGAAAGCGCGGGGGGTCTATCCCTCGTGTGGAACGAAAAAGCCCCCACCCACGTGCGCGTGGGTGACCTGCTCGGACTGTTGGACGAAGATACCACTCGATGGCGCGCCGCGGTGGCGCGCTGGTTGAAGAGTGAGGATGTCACCCATGTGGAAGTGGGGGTGGAGATGCTCGCCCCCAGTATTAAACCCGTGGCGGTGCGATCGATCCCTGAAGGCAGCAACACCCCGGCGCGTGCGGTCCAGGCGCTGGTGCTGCCGGCGGTAGCGGCCCTGCACCAACCGGCAACACTGTTGGTTGCCCCCGGTTTTTGCCAGGCGGGTAACGATATTTATCTGCTGACCGGCGACGAGAAACCGCGGCGCGTGCGGGTCATGCGTGTGCTGGAGCGCTCCGGCGCCTTCGAACAGATATTGTTCGTGGATAGCGCGCGCTGAGGGTTCAGCGCCGCAGTTCCGCCGGCAGTTGCGGTTGGATCAGACGCAACATCTCGGGGTAAATTTTTGTGTTACCGGCAATCACGTTGCCGCTTTCGAGAAACGCCTGACCGCCGGCGAAGTCACCCACCATTCCCCCGGCTTCCTCAATCAGCAGACAGCCGGCCGCCATGTCCCATGGGCTGAGCCCGATTTCCCAGAAACCATCGAGACGACCACAGGCAACGTGCGCCAGATCCAACGCCGCCGAGCCGGCGCGGCGCACGCCGCTGCATAAGGGGAGCAGCGTCCGGAAAGAGGCGATCCATGCCTCGAGGTGTTCCATGGACTTGAACGGGAATCCGGTTGCCAGCAACGCGTTTTCCATGCGTGATACCTCGCTCACGCGTATGCGTCGGTCATTGACCTGGGCGCCGGCCCCGCGCGAGGCTGTGAACAGCTCGTCGCGCAGCGGATCGAAGATCACCGCCTGGGTCGCGCGGTTCTGGTAATACAGCCCAATGGATACGGCAAACTGGGGATAGCCGTGCAGGTAGTTGGTGGTGCCATCGAGGGGATCGATGATCCAGAGATAGTCGTTGCCCGCCTGGCGACCGCTTTCCTCCGCCAGAATGGCATGGTCGGGGTAAGCAGCGCGGATGACGTTGATAATTTCCGCCTCGGCATGGCGATCCACGTCGCTGACGAAATCGTTGCGCCCCTTGGTTTCCACTGCCAGACGATCGATCTGGGTGAGATTGCGCAGGATGACTTTGCCGGCGCGGCGCGCGGCCTTGACAGCCGTATTCAGCATCGGATGCATGGACCTACCCTAAATTGTAAAAGTGCGGAAAAGGCGATCATTCTACCTGTTCGCCGCAGGCATTTCACCGGCGCGACAATTCCTTCGCCAAATGCGACACTAGGACGTGAACGTCGGCACACCCGCGGCCGGTCGAAACTTTCAGCCTGTCGGTACCCTCCGGACCCATGTCGCTCTCGAATATCCGCATCGTTCTGCTCAACACCACCCACCCCGGGAATATCGGCGCCGCCGCACGGGCGATGAAAAACATGTGCCTGGAGAGTCTGGTGTTGGTGTCCCCCCGGGAGTTTCCCGGCGAGCAGGCGACCGCGCGCGCCGCCGGCGCGGATGACATACTGAGTCATGCACGCGTCTGCGCCACCCTGGATGAAGCGTTGCAGGGGTGTCGCCTGGTGATCGGCAGCAGCGCCCGGTCACGCACGATTGCCTGGCCCATGCTGGATCCCCCGACGGCGGCCGCGCGCCTGGTGTCCGAAGCCGCCGCGGGTCCGGTGGCGTTGCTTTTTGGGCCGGAGCGCACCGGCTTGACCAACGAGCAACTGGACCGCTGCCACTTTCTCACCTCCATCCCCGCCAACCCCGAGTTCTCGTCACTCAATCTTGCCGGTGCGGTGCAGGTGCTGGCCTACGAGTTGCACTTGGTGTCACTGGATTCGGTTCTGCAAGGCGAGAATAGGACACCGTCCGGCGATTCCACGCTGGCCAGCGCCGAGGACCTGCAGCGCCTATACCAGCACTTGGAGGAGACACTGATCCAGATTCAGTTTCTCGATCCGCAGAATCCGCGCAAATTGATGCGCCGCTTGACCCGCCTTTACAATCGCGCCCGCCTCGACAGTAACGAACTCAACATATTGCGTGGCATACTGACGGCGGTGCAGCAGGGGTGGCCCCGAAATACTTGACAA
>JAYSOL010000328.1:0-3159 GCA_043723045.1 Gammaproteobacteria bacterium
GCTCCCGGCGGACCAGTTCTATCTGGCGATCACCAGGGTGCCGAAAAAGATAAAGCAGCCGATGAGTGCGCCCACGGCAAACAGGATCAGCCCGAGATAGAACCCCGGCTCCGCCTGCATCGGCACATAGGAGGTCATCATCACGCTGGACTTGCCGCGCAGGATCGCCACGTTGGTGATCACCGCACCCGCCACCATCAGCGCGAAGCCGGCCCAGCCCCAGCGCGGGGTCGCCAGGCGCGAACCGAGCAGCGTGGACGAACAAAAATACAGCACTGCGATTTCGAAGAAAATGATCCAGAAGATGAGCATGTCGACGCCATGCCCGGTGAGCGCCAGATAGAACTGGTCCGCCGGGAGCAGGTGCACCGCCGGCCAACGGGTCAGGCCCACCAGCAGGGCGTAGATACCACCGATGAGCAGCATGACCACACCGGCCACCGCGTTGGCCTTCATCAGCGCCGCGGCCGGGTTGTGGATGCGCAGCCCGGATTCGGGGCAGGTACGAAATTCTGTTGCGTTCGCCATGGGTTACTCCTTCACGTAGATTTTGCCCAGCATCGTGTGGTGGCCGATGCCACAGTACTCATTGCACACAATGGAGAAGCTGCCGGTCTTATTAGGGGTTAGCGTGACGACCATTTCGTAGCCGGGCAATATCTGAAGATTAATATTCTCGGGCTGCAGGGAGAACCCGTGCTGCCAGTCCATGGAGGAGATATGCACGCGGTAGCTCTTGTCCTTTTCCAGTTCCAGGATGGGCCACCACTGCCACAGGCGGGCGATGAGATACACGTCGCTGCCTACGGGCGGATGCACGACGGGGATGTTCTGCTCGGTTTCCGTGCGCACGGTGTACAGATCGGCCATCGCCTGGGCCTTCTTGCCGAAGGCCTCGGGGGTGGTGCGGTACGCCTCGTTGGAGACGTTTTGTTTTCCCGTGACATGCCAGTAGGGCATCATGAAAAACATGAACAGACACCATATCAAGGCGATACTGATCCAGACGATTTCGACGCGATCGACGGGTTCGTTCCACCAGATACGTTCAGACGGAGGGGTTATGGCCATGGCGATGCTCCTTGGAGACCGTTAGTTCTTTTTGAAGACCCTTGCCTGCTTATTTGGCGATCGGGATGCTGACGATTTCCATGATGCCCCACAGGATGTAAAAAACCGTGGGAAACACCACGCCCAGGAACAGCAAAAGAAATGGGTTATCGAGTACCTTCTGCATGACCGGTATTCTGCTGTTGTCGGAACTTTTGTCTGCCATGGGTCGGCCCTCTGGTTTGTATTGATGGGTTAAGCATTCTCAAAAATACTTTACAAACATTTGTAGCGTGGGCATCGCCCACCAGCGGAAGGTCATCGAAGCCGGCGGTGGGCGATGCCCACCCTACCCGGACCCCCTCCCGGGGACGATCGCCTGACGAATCTGATTTAATAGTGCTGATTTAAATCCATCGGCAGCGGAAAGCGCTTGATCTAGATCAATTCAGCGCGACAAATCGTCACAGCCGCAGACTGGAATATGGCTGCACTTGCTGCTACCGCCCGGGATGTGTCAGGCTTCAGACATCGGTCACCACCCAGCCCGCTGAACACCATGAATCGAAGACAGTTTTCCATTGTTATCCTGCTGATCGTTGTCGCCCTGTTCGCGGTGCCGATATTCTATGCGCCCAAGCCGTCGGCGCCCGGTGAGCCCGGCTTGACCCTGATCCCCCCGCGGGGCGAACTCCCGGCGTTTGAACTGCGCGACCAGCACAACCAGGCATTCGATGTGGCGCGCCTGCGCGGCAAATGGAGCCTGCTGTTTTTCGGCTATACCCACTGTCCGGATGTCTGCCCCATGACCCTGGGGACGCTGAAGCAGGTGCATCAACTCCTGGGTGAGCGCAACAAAGACATCCAGTATGTGTTCGTGACGGTGGATCCGGCGCGGGACACGCCGGAGATATTGGGGAGCTACACCGGTTATTTCCACGCGGACTTTCTCGGTATCAGCGGTCCCCCTGGCGAACTCGACAAGCTGACCCAGGCCCTGGGTGTCTACTACCGTCTGGGCAACAACGCCACGGGCAACTATCAGGTGGATCACAGCGCGGCGGTGTTCCTGGTGGACCCGCAGGCGCGCCTGCGTGGGCTGTTTGCCTCCCCGCAGAACGCGCAGCATATGGCGGCGAATCTGAGTCGCCTGGAGAAATTCTGATGGAGAAATTCTGATGCGGCGCCTACCCCTGCTGTTGATACTCCTGGTCACCTCCGGCACCACGACCTACGCCGCCACGGCACTGCACGTGCAGGACGCCTGGATCCAGGAGGCACCACCCGGCGCGACGGTCCTGGCGGCCTACCTGGTGATCGCCAACCGCGGTGCACAGGCGCAGACCCTGGTTTCCGTCTCCAGCCCGGATTTTGCGGCGGTGGAAATCCATACCAGCCAGATCGTCAACGGCACGGCCAGCATGACGCAGCTTAAAGACCTGACCATCCCGGCCCAGGGCCAACAGGTGTTCGCACCGGGCGGTGCGCACCTCATGCTCCTGCGGCCGAAGCGCGCGCTGCGCGCCGGGGACGCGGTGCGCCTGCGGCTGCAATTCAGCGGCGCCGTTACGCTCGACGTCACCGCCAAGGTGACGCGTGGCGCACCCGACACCCATCATCACTGACAAGGCGAGCAACGTGACCCGGCAACAGACCCTGTTACTTCGTGGCGGCATCCTGACGCTGGTGTTTTTTCCGCTGCTCCTGACCGGCTGCAAGGAAGGCAAACAGTTCGGCATGCAACCGCCGACCTTCGATTTCACGCGCATCGACGCCAAAGGCAAAGAATATAAAGGGGACGGCCATTACCCAACCCATCCGTGGGCGTGTGTGCGCGACAACCCCACCACCCTGGTTTGGGAGGTCAAAACCACCGAGGGCCTGCACGCCGCCGGCAACACCTACACCTGGCTCAACAACGATGCCGCCACCAACGGCGGCGACAAAGGCACGGCCGATGGTGGCAGCTGCCTCGACAGCCGCTGCGACACGGAATCCTATATCGCCGCGCTCAACCAGGCACAAACTTGCGGCTACAAAGACTGGCGCCTGCCACGACGCGATGAACTCAGCACCATCGTGGATTTCAGCATCCCCCACCCCGGCCCC
>JAYSOL010000329.1:0-8202 GCA_043723045.1 Gammaproteobacteria bacterium
GTGACATTCTTGCGCAACGCCTTCACGGTTTCGCGCGCAATGATGCGTGCACCGATGGCCGCCTGGATGGCGACATCGAACATCTGGCGCGGTATCAGCTCGCGCATGCGCTTCGCCAGCTCCTGGCCGCGATACTGGGCTTGATCATGATGCACAATAAGCGAGAGGGCGTCCACCGCCTCGCCGTTGATCAGTATGTCCATCTTGACCAGATTGGCAGTGCGAAATTCGAGGAAATCGTAGTCGAACGAGGCATAGCCACGGCTGACCGATTTCAAACGGTCGAAAAAATCCATCACCACTTCATTCAACGGCAGCTCGTATACCAGCATGACCTGGCGTCCGACGTACTGCATGTTCTTCTGTACGCCGCGCTTCTCCATGCACAGGCCCATCACGGCGCCGACATAATCCTGCGGTGTCAGGATATTGGCGCGGATGATCGGCTCACGCGTCTCGGTGATGATACTGGCATCCGGCAGTTTCGCCGGGTTTTCAACCTGCAGCACCTCGCCCTTGCTGGTGACCACCTCATACACCACCGTCGGCGCGGTGGTGATCAGGTTCAGGTCGTATTCGCGCTCCAGCCGCTCCTGGATGATCTCCAGGTGCAGCATGCCGAGAAAACCGCAGCGGTAACCGAAACCCAGGGCCTGGGAGGTTTCCGGCTCGTAGTGCAGGGAGGCATCGTTCAGGCTGAGTTTATCGAGCGCCGCACGGAAGGCCTCATAGTCCGACGACTCCACCGGATACAGCCCGGCGAATACCCGCGGTTTGATTTCCTTGAATCCAGGCAGCGCTGTACGCGCCTGATTGTTGCTATGCGTGATGGTGTCGCCGACCCGGGCACTGCGCACTTCCTTGATACCGGCCACGACATAACCCACTTCGCCGGCAGACAGCTCGCCGGTCGGTGTGCGCTTGGGCGTGAAGATGCCGATCTGTTCGGCGTAGTAATCGCGCCCGGTCGCCATGAGACGGATCTTGTCTCCGGCGCGCAGTGTGCCGCTCATCACGCGCACCAATGAAACCGTACCGAGATAGTTATCGAACCACGAATCGATGATCAGCGCCTGCAGCAGCGCCTGCGGGTCGCCGCTGGGCGCCGGTATCTGGGTGATAATGCGTTCCAGGATGTCCACAATACCGACGCCCGTCTTGGCGCTCACACTCACGGCATCGGAGGCGTCGATACCGATGATGTCCTCGATTTCGGCGATCACCCGGGGTGCATCGGCCTGCGGCAGATCGATCTTATTGAGTACCGGCAGGATCACCAGGTTGAGTTCGGCGGCGGTGTAGCAGTTGGCCACGGTCTGCGCTTGCACGCCCTGTGCCGCATCCACCACCAGCAGCGCGCCCTCGCAGGCGGTCAGGGAACGCGACACTTCATAGGAAAAATCCACATGCCCCGGCGTATCGATGAGATTCAGGCGGTAGATCTGACCATCGAGCGCCTTGTAATCCAACGCCACCGTTTGGGCCTTGATGGTGATACCGCGCTCGCGCTCGATGTCCATGGAATCGAGCACCTGCGCCTCCATCTCACGCTCCGCCAGCCCGCCACAGATCTGGATAAACCGATCCGCCAGGGTGGATTTCCCGTGGTCGATGTGGGCAATGATGGAAAAATTCCGTATAAACCGCCGGTCCAAACCACTCATTTCAAGTTCTCACAGTGACTATCGACACCCGGACGCCAGACCAATTAATATCGACTAAATCGACGGGCCAATAACAAAAGGGCGCCAAGGGCGCCCTTCTCGCTAGCCGCCTCCACCGTTCCGCGAACAGCCAGTGATACGGGGTAAGGCAAAGATGTCCAGGTTTCTTCAACCTGCAATCATATCATTGTTTACCGCAGGACGTGCAAGGTGCTAACCCCCGGAGAAAACGGCTTATTCCTTCAGCCGAAGGGCCAAAAACAAGGCGCTCGCGCCACGCCTTATCAGTACTGGCAAGGGCCGGTCCAGCGGCGCGCGCGACAGATAGGCATACAGGTTAGCGGCACTGCGCATCGGCTGACCATCGACCTGCACAATAACATCACCCTTGCGGATACCCGCGCGATAGCCCGGACCGTTGGCGACACCCTCGACCAATACCCCCGTCCTGATTCCCAGCTGCCGGTATTGTTGCGGACTCATATCACGCAAGTTGAGTCCGAGCTGAGCGCCATTCTCGCCTGGCGGGGCCGACGGTTCCGGTGCGGCGGCAATCACTTCCGGCAGCTCGCCCACAATCATCCAGGTAGACTGCAATTGCCCGCCGCGCATAATCGCAAGCCGTGCCCGCGTTCCGGGGGCTGTCTGGCCCACCAGCGGCGCCAGGTCCGACGACAAAACGATGTTGCGGCCTTCGAACTCCACCACCACATCGCCGATCTTCAACTCGGACTTGGCCGCTGGGCTGCCGGGTAGGATATCGGCGATGAGTGCGCCTGCGGGTTTTTTCAGACCCATGGCCTCCGCCAGGTCGCGCGTCACTTCCTGTATGGTTACGCCGGCCCAGCCGCGGCGGATACGGCCGATGGTCTTCAGCTCGCTGACAATCTGCATCGCCAGGTCGATGGGCACGGCGAAAGACAAACCCATGAATCCCCCGGTGCGGCTGTATATCTGGGAGTTGACGCCGACCACCTCACCTTTCATGTTGAACAACGGCCCGCCGGAATTGCCCGGGTTGATCGCCACATCCGTCTGGATATAGGGCACATAGCTTTCCTTGGGCAGGCTGCGGCGTTTGGCCGAGACGATACCGCTCGTTGCGGAGCTCTCGAAGCCGAAGGGCGATCCGATGGCCAACACCCACTCCCCCACCCGCAGTTTGTCCGGCGCGCCGATGGCAAGCTTGGGCAGACCGGTCGCATTGATCTTCAGTAGCGCGATGTCGCTGCGTTGATCGGTGCCGACGATGACCGCAATGAATTCGCGCCGGTCGGTCAGCTTAACGATAATCTCCTTGGCGTTTTCCACCACGTGCGCGCAGGTGAGGATATAGCCATCGGAGGAAATGATGAATCCGGATCCAAGGGATTTACTGTCGAAATATTCCGGCGCGCCCTCTTCGCCGAAATAGTGGCGGAAAAAATCATTCGACTGGCCGGCATCCGGTTCGTCCGGCGCATCCATTCCGGCAAGCGGGGGGCGGCGCACGGTCTGGGTGGTGCTGATGTTCACCACGCCCGGCCCATTGCTTTCCACCAGGCTGGAAAAATCCGGAAGGTTGCGCTCCACCGCCAGACAGGCAGAAGACGTCAACAGCAGAATAAAGGCGAGAAGCGGCTGGGGTAGTGGATACATGCTAAGCCTTGCACCGGGCAACCTGGTGGTTGTTGCAATTTTAAGCGGGGCCTGACCTCATCAAGTCCGTCGACGGCGGGTCAGGGCATGGGCACAATCGACTCGCCAATCAGATCCACAGTGATCACCGGCACTTCCCCCACCACCGTCACCTGGTGGGTGCCGAGATTGATTCCGCGGGCGTGAACCGCCCCGATATGCATGACATCGCTGGCGTCACTGGCGGCGGGTTCGTTCCCCAGTTTTTCCACAAACACCGAGACCACCGCAAGACCGTCCGAATAAATCATGTGTTCCACCGGTGTTTTGCGGTTGGGAATCCTGCGCGTCATGTGCATGGAAAGCGTAAACCCCGGCGGTAAACGTTTCGCCTCCCACTCTTTGCTGGTACTGGTGGAAGCCGCGCTTTCCTTGTCCTCGCGATACCACACGTAGTCCTTGCCCGCATCCCGCGGTTCAAACGCAGAGTCGGGCAGGGTTCCACCCAGCTCGATCGAGGTGAACATGAATTGTTCGATCACCTTGCCTTTGTCGTCTACCAGATTGGCCTTGAGCAGCAGACCGCTTTCCTTGTCCGCCCATAGTTGATAGCCATAGCGGTAACTGTCGCGTGGGGAAATCGTCACTTCTTGCGCATTGCGGTCGACCACCCGCGCCGTCCCACCCAGCGCGATGGCGTAATTCTTGTCGAGATTGCGCAACGACTGCGGCAGCAAGGACGGGAAGCTGCGCGCCTCGGCGCGGCGATGCTCCACCACCACGGCATTTTCGTCCGGCAGATAACAACGCACCTCCTGGTTGGTGCGTATCACCTCACGCGCCGCGCCATTCAACGACAGCAGACGTTCACGCACCAACCCGCCCTGAACACTGCGCAATATGCGCATGCTCTCGAGCTGATCGCCATGCTGGTAGACGAAGGAGCCGGAATAATTGAGGGTGTGCGCCGCCTGGTTCATTTTCATCAGCCAGTCGCGCGCGTCGTCCGCGGCCTGCGCGGCCGGGGTGAGCATCAGAAGAAAAAACGCCAGGGGCTGGTAGGACAAGCTGCTGCGTCTCATTTATCGGCGTTTTGCGGTTTGCTGTTGCCGTGCCCGACGATGCGCACGTAGGACATCATGCCGTTCATGCCTGCGTTGGGCGTGAACTCGCTGTGTTCGACCAGGTAGGTATTGAGTGTGCCCTGGCGCTGAGGTTTCGCGAGTTTTGCCGGCGCGGAGTCGGCGGCCAGTGCCGGTGATTTCTGTAACGCCATGGGTGACTCGGGGGCGCCTGACGGTGATAGAGGCTGGAGTGTGATAATCGCCGCCGCTGCCACCGAAGCGGCGATGGCCAGACCGGCCGCGGCACGCGAGTAGCGGGGAAACCGGAATGGCCTGCCGGCGGGGTGTGCCGTTGCCGGCTGATGCGCCCGGATGCTTTCCCCGACCCTGTCCGCCAGGTTCGGGCTGACCATGATATCCAGCTCCTTGCGCAGGGCGGCGCGCATCAGATGATAACGTTCCCAGACTCCACGCAGTTCCCGGTTGTCTTCCAGCGTTTGCATCAACCGGTAATGTTCTAAATCATTCAGCTCGTCATCGAGCAATTCAGAAATTTTTTCTTTCATCTTCGTGCCGTCCTGCTGCCTGCCAGTCATTCGAGATCGTTCACCAACGTCTGATGGCCGGCGAGGGGAAAAATTCCCGCCGCCATCGCCTAACCATACCTTCAACCTTCCAGCAGCGGGCGCAACTCCTGGTCGATCGCCTCGCGCGCGCGGAAGATGCGTGAGCGCACCGTTCCAATAGGGCACTCCATCACCGCCGCAATCTCTTCGTAACTCAAGCCGTCGATCTCGCGCAGCACGATGGCGGTGCGTAAATCATCCGGCAGATTCGCCATGGCTCTTTCCACCGTCGCGGCGATCTCCGCCGTCAACATGTGCCGCTCGGGCGTCATGTTGTCGCGCAGACTTACGCCGGCGTCGGTGAGCTCGGCCTCATCGACATCCACATCCGTTGTGGGTGGGCGGCGCGCCTGCGACACCAGATAGTTCTTTGCCGTGTTGATCGCAATCCGGTATAGCCAGGTATAGAAGGCGCTGTCGCCCCGGAACCCGCCGATCGCGCGATAGGCTTTAATGAAAGCCTCCTGGGTCACGTCCTCGACCTCGGACCGGTCGGACACGAAGCGTGACACCAGTTTGGCGATCCGGTGCTGGTACTTTCTGACCAGAAGATCAAAGGCGGATTTATCGCCCTTCTGTACCCGCTCCACCAATTTTTGATCGACGTTGCGCTCGACCATGCGGGACATTCCCCTTACTGTGGAGGTCGACGGCGTTCGTCACCCCATTAAAGACCATAACCGGAAAATTTAGTTCGCCTTGAGACAGCAATCATGGTTATAGTTTTTCTGGCCCCCCGGGTACAGGGCCCTAACCGACATGGATGATTACATTTGGCGAATAATTGCAGGATAATAACCCAAAAAACGGGATGTCGTTCCCTCTAACCGGTATTTAATTGCCCAGCATGTCGACCGCATCCCAGAAATTCCCCGTCGCCACCGATGTTCTTGTGGTGGGCGGCGGACTCGCCGGCCTCAGCCTGGCCCTGCGCCTGGCGGAAAACACCCAGGTCACCCTGCTCGCCAAGGCGGATCTGCCGCAGGGCTCCAGCCTCTATGCCCAGGGAGGTGTGGCGGCGGTCCTGAACGAAACCGACTCCTACGAAAACCATATCCAGGACACCCTGACCGCCGGCGCCGGGCTGTGCCATGCAGACACCGTTGAGTATGTGGTGCGCCACGGGCCGTCGGCCATACGCTGGCTCATCGACCAGGGCGTGCCCTTTACCTTCGAGACCGGGGCCGACGGTCACCCCCAGTATCACCTGACCCGGGAAGGCGGCCACAGCCACCGCCGGGTGGTGCACGCCGCGGACGCCACGGGACGCGCCATGGAGACCACCCTCGAGGCACTGGTCCGGCGCCATCCGAATATCCACCTTTACGAACATCATATTGCCGTTGACCTTATCACCCGGCAGAAACTCGGGCATGCCGACGACAACCGCTGTCTCGGCGTCTATGCCCTGAACAAAATCACCGGACGGGTTGGAGTCTTCAGCGCGCGTGTCGTGGTGCTGGCCACCGGCGGTGCCTCCAAGGTTTACCTCTTTACCACCAACCCGGACACCTCCACCGGTGACGGCATCGCCATGGCGTGGCGTGCCGGCTGCCGTGTGGCTAACATGGAATTCATGCAGTTCCACCCCACCTGTCTGTATCACCCCAGGGCCAAGTCCTTCCTGATTTCCGAAGCGGTGCGTGGCGAAGGCGGGCGACTGCTGTTGCCGGACGGCACACCCTTCATGCAGGAGCACGACCCACGGGGCGAGCTGGCGCCGCGCGACGTGGTGGCCCGCGCCATCGACTATGAAATGAAGCGCCACGGTCTCGACTGCGTGTATCTCGACATCAGCCATAAGCCGGCGGATTTCATTACCGGGCATTTCCCCAACATTCACCGCCGCTGTCTGGAGTTTGGTTTTGACATGACGCGCCAGCCGCTGCCGGTGGTGCCGGCGGCGCACTATACCTGTGGCGGCGTCGTCACCGACCTGCACGGCCAGACCGACCTGCACGGGCTGTATGCCATCGGCGAATGCGCCCACACCGGTCTGCACGGCGCCAACCGGCTGGCCAGCAACTCACTGCTCGAGTGCGTGGTCTTCGCCGAGGCCGCCGCGACGGATATCCTGGCGCACCTGGCCGCCGCACCGCCGGCGGAAACCGCGCTGCGGGCATGGGATGAAAGCCGTGTCTCCGATCCGGATGAGCTGGTGGTGGTGTCGCACAACTGGAAAGAGCTGCGCAGCTTCATGTGGGATTATGTCGGCATCGTGCGTACCAACAAACGTCTGGAGCGGGCGCTCCACCGCGCCAACTTGTTACACGAAGAGATCCTCGAGTACTACAGCAACTTCCGTATCAACAACGACCTGGTGGAATTGCGCAACCTGGCGCTGGTGGCGGAACTGATCATCCGTTCGGCCCAGCTGCGCAAGGAAAGCCGTGGTCTGCATTACACCCTCGACTATCCGCAGCCGGATGAGACGCATCCGCCGCAGGACACCATCCTGGTGCCGGAGAATTACTGAGCCGCCCGCAATCTTCGAAGCGACCGCGCGTTCAGGCTTCCGCGGTGCTGCGCAACCCATTCGCCCGCACACGCAATTCGCGAAACAGATCCTCCGGCAAGGCATCCCACGCCACCAGCACATCCCGATGGCGCCCGGTGTCGATAGCTTGCAGCCGCAGGATCACCAGCCACGGGTGGACAAACCAACCGACCACGCGACAGTCTTGCCATGGGTGAGAGGCGCCATGCGCGATGGCGCAGGCACCCGACGATTCCAGTTTGATCCGGTGTATGGCGTGACGCGCGCAACCCAGGGCGTGCCGGCATAACAGCCGGGTCAAACTCACCAGCACGGCACCCGCCAACCACCAGCCGAGGCCATAGGGTAGGGATAAGGGCACGACCACCAGCACGGCACCCAAGCCCAGAAAGAGAAAAACAGCCCCTAAGAATAATGAATGTTTTATCTCTATAATTAAATATTTATCATATCTTTTTGACAATTTCCCTGAGCTCCGTATCGGGCACTGCCTGGTACCCGAATATCCATGCCTGCAGGGTTTCGTCCGACTCGCGCAACAAACGCTCGAAGGCCGCACGCTGGCGTTCCGATAAATCACCGTAGCCCTGGTCGAGAAACTGGCTCAAGGCCAGATCCAGCTCCAGCGTTCCACGCCGGCATTGCCAGCGTAACCGGCCGAGATCCGGGGCCTGTGTCATAACACGCGTTTCACCAGCAACTGCTTGATGTGGCCAATGGCGAGGGTGGGATTG
>JAYSOL010000330.1:0-2233 GCA_043723045.1 Gammaproteobacteria bacterium
GTAAAGAATGATACAACTATGAGAAAAAGGAAAAACAACAGTAGCCGGCCGTTTCGATCGTTGAGAACCTCGATGTTGGAGGGGCTGCCTTTTACAAACAAGGACAGTAAAAACACCATCACCGGAATAGCGGTGTTGAGAAGACTCAGCACCGACACGTATCCACCAGGCCGCAGGTACTCAAAGACAAATACTAACAGCAGACCAAAAAAAATCATTTCTTGCGACACCTTATATGTCGGGCCCACAAATCATGAACCGCCTCGTCGGGCGTACTGGTATGATAAGTGGCTCGCGCATACCTGAAAAACACAAGCAATCCCCGTCTTTGAATTATTTAGATAAGCACTACCTATCGGGCAGTTGATGCGGATGTGTCTTGGAAGCATCCCCGAAAAGACTGTACCACGACGTTTTGCCGTTTCGCTATATATTTGGCGTGATCCGTGTCTCTAAAGACCACGTAGAATCCGGTCATGCGATTCAGCGCTCTATTTATAGTAGAAGCACGCAGATTCCTTGAACACCGGTAGAGCGTGAGCGAAATAGAACGTTTATTGCCTACCGGCTTGAGTCCGTGCTAGTGCGCGCTCGTTGAGATACTCCTCAATCGCCCTATAGCCGGAACGCATGACCAGCAGATGCTCGCTGTCTTTAGTCTGGTCCAAACCTTGGGACAGTTCCCAGATGTCTGGCATCCCATCTCCATCGGAATCCACGGCCGCAGACTCACGTGGCAACCCCTCCAAGAACCAATCGGTGCTGGGTTGTGTTGGGGCATTGCGTCCCCAATGGCCGGTGCCTTGGCGAACCTCTTCGAGTGTCCGCAACGTGATCCGGTCGCGCGGCCAGGCGCCCGCCTTAGCGAGAACCTGCCGGTAGGCCTCCTCCGCTGTCGTCGTAGTTACGACAGCAACTGTAGCCGGCTGCGACAATACCGCCCCCTCCGTTCCATACCGTATCCAGGAAGGAGGCGATGCCTTGGTGTTGCGGGGATCACCGACCAGGCCAACTCCGTCGAAGTAGTTGTCCACGACATGATATTGACCAACTGGATCGAATTGGAAGGGGTAGAGGGTGGCCGCGTTTGGTCCACGCTTATAATAGTTCGCCACCAAGTTGATAGGCGCCTTCGGCCGGTGCCCTTCGTGACTGAGGCCATCACGAAAGTTGTACACTATATTGTTCCTGAAATCGCCTGGCTTTCCCTTTACCTGTGGACTCACGGATGGCAGGCGGCGCGCATGATGGGCAAACAGGTTATGGTGGATCGAGACATTACCACTATCGGGGTAGGCACTCAGGATCGCAAAGTTGTGCGGGACACCCTTGGCGTGACCGGTGGGGTCGGACTCCTCGATGGTCGACCACTGCACCGTGACTTCGGAGGAATGAATGATATCGATCATTTCATCGTTCGCCCAGGCCAACGACAGATGGTCGAGAATGATGCGCTCGCTCTTGGGTAACTGGATCACATCACCCTGGTCACCGGAGGCCGGCGGCGGACGGAAGCGTAAGAAACGCACGACAATGTCATGCAAACGCTCCCCATTCTGCGGTTGCGCCAACAACCGGCCCACGATGGTGATGCCCGGTGCCGGAGCGCTCTGCCCGGCGATGGTGATGTTAGAATGCATAATCCGCGCATCGCCCCGGATTACACCACCGACGTCGAATACAACGATACGCCGCCCGCTCGCGGCGCATGCCGCCTGCAAGCTGCCAGGTCCACTGGCGTTTAGATTGGTAACCTTGATAACGCGACCGCCGCGGCCACCCACGGCGACCGCCCCGAAACCCTCCGCGCCAGGAAAGGCCGGCAGCGTGGCGGTGGTTGCAGCGACGGGCGTGGCGACGACTGCCAAAACATACGGGAACGCGGCAAGATACAACACCCGTGATGCAAATCGGTTCACTGCTTTCGTCAAGCTCGACATTGCGATTCTCCCGGTTAGCGTCGCGTCGGCTCCCAGATTTCCTGGCGTACACCGGTCAAAAAACGCCACCAAGCGACCAGGATCGCGCCGTTCACAACGGTAAAGTACATCGCGATCTTGCCCACCACATTCTCACGCAGCCATCTGATGTTGAGCAACGCCAGCACCGCCATCGTATAGAAGGCAAGCTGGGCAAGAAATAGAATGAGATAGATTGCCTGGCTTAATAACCAGGTATTGGCGAACAGCATGGCGACGAGAAAAAATGGCACCAACCAGCGTGCCAATTTGTG
>JAYSOL010000331.1:0-8559 GCA_043723045.1 Gammaproteobacteria bacterium
CTGAACAGACCCGCCAACCAGTCGCGTGGCGGCAACGCATGCCCCGGTCCGATAAAAATACAACTTTCCAGCCGTTCGCCCACCAGCCGTGCACCGCGATACTGGTGACGGGCCTTGTCGAAATACTCGATCCAGCCGACCTCGTTGTCCTTGTTACACAGCAGGCTGCGTGCGTGCGCCGCCCAATCGTCCGGTGGCTGGTCACCGGCGATTTCGTAGCGCCACACTTTATCCCCCTTGGCCGCGACCCAATAGGCGGCACCCGCCAGCCCTAAGCGCCGGCGCGACAACAGAAATCCGTACCACGACGGCCGGTACGACTCGATGCGCACCGGCGTGTGCTTGAATTCCGGTTCACCGGATACCGGGTCCACCGCCGGGTTGACCACGGCACCGACCCGTGCCTTGCTCGCATACTGGTCGTTCCAGTGCATGGGCACGAACACATCACCGGCGCGCTGCTGGTCGCTCACGTGCGCACGCACGATGATTTCGCCCCAGCGGCTGGCGACACGCACCAGGGAGCCATCGGCGATGGAGGCACGCGCCGCGTCGCGCGCATGCAGATCGATGTAGGGCTCGGGCTGGTGCGCAGAAAGCCGCGCCGCCTTGCCAGTACGCGTCATGGTGTGCCATTGATCGCGCACACGGCCCGTATTGAGCACCAGCGGATACTCCTGGTCGACCGCGTGGGCGGGCGCCACCGGCGTGGTGGGGATGAAGCGCGCACGGCCGGAGGGCGTGTAAAAACGCCCATCGGCGAAGAGCCGCGGCGTGCCGCAGGGGTGTGTGGCGTTCACCGGCCACTGCACCGGCGTGAGATCGGCGTACGCCGCGTCATCCAGTTCGGCCAGGGCGCTGATGTCGAAATCCCGGGCGCCGTCATTGCCGCTGCCGCTGAGGCGCGCGTGTTCTCGAAACACGTCTGCGGCGGATTCGTAGGCGAACCCCTGTGCATGGCCCATGCGCCGCGCCACCTGGGTGACGATCCACCAATCGGGACGCGCCTCTCCCGGCGGCGGGAGAAACGCGCGCTGACGCGAGATGCGCCGCTCGGAATTGGTAACCGCACCATCCTTCTCGCCCCAGGTGGCGGCGGGCAGCAGCACGTGGGCATAGGCCGCGCTGTCCATGGCGCGCATGCAGTCGGACAACACGACAAATTCGCACTGCGTGAGGGCGTCACGCACGCGATCCACGTCCGGCAGGCTCACCGCCGGATTGGTGCCCATGATCCACAACGCCTTGATGCGGCCTTCGCCCACGGCCTTGAACAGATCCACCGCCTTGAGGCCCGGCGTCTGCGCCATGGCCGGCGACTGCCAGAACGCCTGCAGCAGCGCGCGCTGCCCGGCGTTTTCAATATCCATGTGCGCCGCCAGCTGATTCGCCAGGCCCCCTACTTCGCGCCCGCCCATGGCGTTGGGCTGGCCGGTAAAGGAAAACGGTCCCATGCCGACACGGCCGATGCGGCCGGTGAACAAATGGCAGTTGATGATGCTGTTGACCTTGTCGGTGCCGCTGCTGGATTGGTTGATGCCCTGGGAAAACACCGTGACCGTGCGCTCGGTGTGGGCGAACTGCGCATAAAAACCGCGCACCTGTTCTTCCTCCAGATCGCATTGCTGCGCCACCTGCTCGATGGAAGGCGCGCTGCGCTGTGCCGCCGCCAGGGCCGCATCCAATCCCTCGGTGCAGTGCTGAATAAACTGACTATGTCCATGGCCGTGGCGTTCAAGATAGGCCAGCAGGCCGTTGAACAAAATGCCATCGGACCCCGAGCGCGGGGCCAGATGCGCGTCCGCGATGTCGCAGGTGGCGGTGCGCCGCGGGTCGATGACCACAATACGCAGATCGGGATTATCTTTTTTCGCCTGGGCCATGCGCTGAAACAACACCGGATGACACCAGGCGGTGTTGGACCCCACCAGCACGATGAGGCGCGCCTGCTCCAGGTCGGCGTAGCTGCACGGCACACTGTCGGCGCCGAAGGCGCGCTTGTAGCCGGCCACCGCCGAGGCCATGCACAGGCGCGAATTGGTGTCGATATTGGCGCTGCCGAGGTAACCCTTCATCAGTTTGTTGGCGACGTAATAATCCTCCGTCAGCAACTGACCGGAGACATAAAACGCCACCGCATCCGGTCCGTGCTCGCGCAGCACCCGCGTGAACCCCGCGGCCACCGCGTCCAGCGCCTCCTCCCAGGACCGCCGCTCACCGCGTATCTCCGGATACAACAGACGCCCGTCGAGGTCCAGGGTATCCGCCAGCGCCGCGCCCTTGGAGCACAACCGCCCCAGGTTGGCCGGATGCTGCGGGTCGCCCTTGACCGTCACGCCACCACCGGCATCCACCTGCGCCAATACGCCGCAGCCAACGCCGCAGTAGGGACAGGTGGTGCGTATTACGTTATGCGTCATGCTCGAACCGGCGGCGTGACCAGGATCCCGTCGTGCCCACGGGAAACACGGGCAGTGGCAGACAAACACTCCAGGGTGTCGCCGGCCGAACACCGGGCGTGCGCAGAAGGTTCCGTGCGCACCTCGCCATTATCGCTTGCATGAATTCTCCCGAACGATTCCGGCGGCAAGCGCCGCCCAGATGGGTCTGTTGAGGGTCAACGATGCCTCAACCACCGCGTCTATCAGCGCGGCAACAAGTGGATTTTATAGCTTCAGCCTACGCGTGTCGAGCGTGGCCTCGCGATGGACGAAGGTGTCGATATGACGCACATTCAGTCATGTTGGGGTTCGCGATGCTCACTCCAACCTACCGTGCTGGATAAATCTATGCAGGGCGCCAACGAGCAGTCGTCATGGAAGAAACGTGTGCCGCTTACCCTCCGGCATGGCTCGACAGCAAACATCCCGGGCGGGAATTCCCCGCCCGGGACC
Organism: Gammaproteobacteria bacterium; assembly: GCA_043723045.1. GTDB lineage: Bacteria > Pseudomonadota > Gammaproteobacteria > Acidiferrobacterales > UBA6901 > JANNJF01. The sequence continues at coordinate 2,895 of JAYSOL010000331.1, forward strand.
AGGATTACCGTGACACGCGCTGTATGCTGATTTCCACTATCGGATTACGCCAGTCAAAATCCGCGGCCGGTAAACTGCCGATGCCGTGAATACCGGCATGGACATGAACATAATCCTCGCCACCCGCATTCGGTGATCCGCCCTCCCCGCCGCACACCGGCCCGGGGATCGATGAGCACAACTCATCATTCGGTTCGCTGCCGGCGTCATACGCGGGGGACTCGACCATCAGCATGTTGTGGCCGCGCGGGCCGGCGATGCCGTTGAGTGCGAAGAAACCATCATTGGTCGGGATCAGCATGGCCGCGGCACTCACATGGCTAAACCGGCCGGAGGTACGTATGCGCGTCACCGCGGTCTTTCCGGGTCCCAGCAGACCGGGGATGGTGAGGACTTTCAGCACATCGGGATTGGCCGCGAGCACGGCGCTGAGCGGGCCGGTATCGCCACCTTCGGCCAGGGCGGCAAGCTCCGCGCTCGCCGGCTCGCCGGGCGTAAAGAGCTTCACGCCCGGCTTGTGAACCGCGACCATGATGGGGGTCATCGACTGGCCGCGCGTGACATTGGTGACACGAATCTCGTAAAGACCGGCGTCATCGTCGGCGTAGGCCGTGGGTACACCGTGTGCCAGCAGTGCTGCGGTCAGACCAATTAGCAATTTATGCATAGTCCTTCTCCATGTTGTCTTCGGGATACAACGTCGCCAGCTACTCGAGGCGGGTTGTCCAATCAGACTTTCATGGAAAGGTCACGCAATTATCACGCGACTTGGTGGTCATTCGTACCCTTGCGGCGCATACCTTAAGGGTTAAAAACTGTACCGCACCTCGGCAAACGCGCCTTGATTGCGCCGCACGCGACCGAAGAAGGTATCGTCCGCACCACGGTAGAGTTCTGTGCCGATAGTGGCCTTAATGTGGTCGCTAAAGGCGTAGCTGACCAGCGGGCGGAAATAAGAACTGCTGCGCTTGAAATTGACGAAGGCCAACACCTCCGCCGTCAGGGTGTCGTTAAACCACTTGTTGCTGAGGCGCGTGGTCATACCGTAATTGGCGCGATCCTGTTGGCCAAAGGTGATGGCATTCTGCACGGCCAACCCGCGCAGCGGCGGATCGGTGATGGCCTCGGGGTCGGTGTAGTCCTGCACCCAGCGGCTCACCAGCTGGAGGTTGACATTGAAGTTAGTCAGAAACGTTCGATCCACACCGGCCACCAGGTAGAGGTAGGGGCTGATACCGATGGGCTGGTTCGTCTGGTAATCCTGCGGGCGGATATAGGCCACCTCCGCGCGCACGCCGTAGCGCCCGAAGTTCTGTGCCAGGTCGGCGCCCAGTACGTCGATCTGCGTGTAGCGCAACTCCAGCAGCGGGCCCGTGGGGGTCACGCCCAGGGGGTGCACCTCGGGCAGCAGGTTGTAGCCATGGTAGTAGCTGACCGACCAGTCCAGCGACCCACCCACGCGGTTCAGCCGCAGGCCGACCTCGCTGTCGGACCAGCGCCGATCCGGCCGCGTCTCGACGAGGGTGGCACCGTCCGCGGGAAACGGCAGTTTGGACGGCTGGAAATACGGCGTAGCAAACACCGTCAGCGTGTAGTCGGCGCTCAGGTAGGCGTCGAGCTTGATGGCGGTAGTGCCGAGGCGCTGATCCTCTTCGAAGGGCAGCAACACCTGGTAGTCGTGGGGCGTGAGGTTGTCCGTAGGGTTGATGCCATCCGCCCGACCCCAGGCCACGATTTGTTTACCGATGCGCAGGTCGGCGTGTTCGGAATGCGCCGTCACGTAGCCCTCGAGCAGGGTGGACTCGGTGTCGCCGTCGTTGCCGACATCGGGATGGGTCACCCGTCCCTCGATTTTTGCATCCAGCCAGCGGGTGAGCGTCGGCAATAGTTTGGCCTGGGTGGTGAGGCCAAGAAAGTCGGTGGTGTCGTCGAAGGACTTGGACGAGCGGTAGTAGTCGAGGCGCACGGCACCCGCCAACCCCTGATCGCGCAAATAGTGCCAGGCGTTATGCCCTGGCGGGTCCGCCACGGGTGCGGCGCCACCCCCCTCCGCCCACGCCGTTGTTTGTGCCAGCAACAGGCACGGAAACCACCACAGGCCACGCATCACTCGCGTTCGATGGAGCGCGTGGTAAACGCATCGTCCGCTACCGGCACATCCGCTTCGATGCGGTCGAAGGTGAAGATGGTTTTATGCTGCGTCTGGTGATTGATCATTTCGCGGCGCATGGCAACCCAGCGTTGCGTGTCGGGTTCCACCAGTTTGTGGCCGGAGACGTTTTGTGTCTTCAGCAGACGTCCGCTCACGTCGTAGTACTCGACCTTGGTTTCGAGAAAATTGTCTTTTCTGGCCCAAGTGATCTTTTTGCTGTAACCACTGTCGCGCTTCACGCCCTCGTCACGCGGAATGGATTCAATGACATAACACTCCTGGCCATCCAGGGGTTCCACACGCAGCAGCGCATGCTTATAAAGTTCCACCTTGGGCAAGAGGATATCCCCGTAGGAGAAATCCGATCCCACAAAGCTGTCTTTCTTATTGTTGGCCACCAGGCGTCGGGTTTTCTTCAACGCCGGCAGGTAGATCCATTGATCGTCGTCCCCGGTGGAATGCTCGACCTGCAGGAAGCCCGTGCCCTGGATGTCCGCCGGCGACAGAAACTTCACCAGCAGCTTCGAGTCGACGCCGTTCTTCTGCAGCTTGGTGAGGGTGGTGCTCTTGCGTTCGCGCGTCTGGCCGCGGTCGTTGATCAAGACCATGGTGCTGTCGGTCTTAAGCGTGCGGACCTTGGTGACGAAGAAATTCTTCTCCATAACCTGCTGCGCAGTTATGCCCTCCGCCGCCATGGCCGGCAGCGTCAAGGCCAGCAGTAGTGCGCCGATGGCACGTTTGATGTTGTTTTTTGTATTCATTCTCCCGCTCCTTGCATGACTGTGGATTTTGCAAATAACTCGTCGCGTTTGTCGCCGAAGATGAAACGCGGCTTGAACAACATCATCATGGCGCGCAAAAACAGCAGCGCGGAAAGCGCGCTGACCAGCATGGTGGCGATGACCATCACGGAAAGACGCGAGTAGAAACCAAAATCAGACGTCAACAGGACGGAGTAGCCGCCGGCCACCGACATGGCCACGAACAGGATCGCCTTACCGGAGGTAAGCAGGGATTCGCGCGTGGCGATGCGCAGATTCTGGTGTTTGCGCAGCTCTTCGCGAAAACGGAACAATAGATACAGTTCGTAGTCTGCACCGATGCCGATGGCCATGGCCGCCGTGACCGCGGTGCCCATGTCGAGGGGCACACCCAACCAACCCATCAGGCCAAAATTCGCCAGCACGATGATAATCAACGGCATGACCGCGAACAGACCGCCGACGAAGGAACGCAGGGCGATGCTGGCCAGGATAAAAACGATCAGCGCCATCTGGATAATGTTTCTGTACTTCTCCTGGGTCAGCACCTCGTTGATCGCGGCGGTCTGCGGCAGACTGCCGCCGATATGCACCGTCACCCCGGGCGGGAAGTTGGCCGCGATAATGGGCTGCGCGCGCCGGTACAGGTCTTCCGCATAGGCGGTGCTGTCGTCTTTCAGGTAGATCCACACCACTGCCTTCTGGTAATCGTTGTCCACGAGACTGTCGAAATCCTGCGGGTCGCCGGACAACGAATAGAGAAACAGATACTGCGCGATGAGGTTGCGCGTTTCCGGAAGTACGTCGTAGGCGGGATCGTCCGCATGCACCGCCTTGTTCATGCGCTTGATCAGATCAGCGATGGATTGGGTCTTGCCCACATTCGGCTGCTGTTCCATGAACGCCTGCAAGGCCGCCATGCCGTGCAGTACCTTCGGGTCCTTGATGCTGTCCTGGCCCTGCCCTTCGATGAGAAAAAAGATCGAACTGGTACCCGCCAGGCGCGCATTCAGATCGGCATCGTCCTGGCGCACTTCACTGGTCGCGCTGTTGTAACGCTTGAGACTGTTATCGGTGTGCAGCCGCGTCACACCGGCGAATGCCAGCGCAATGAACAGCAGGGCACCGCCCAGTATCCAGGGCGCACGACCCCCTACCAGATTGTCGGACAGGGTGTGCAGCGCACGATCGATAATGCCTGGACGTTGCTCGCGCTCCATCTCGCGTGCCTTGGGCGGGCGCAACCACGAGCGCATGGCCGGGATCAGGGTCATCTCCAGGATCAGCGCACTGAACACGCCGCTGCCGGCAAAGACACCGAAGTGGGCGACCACGGAGACGCTGGCGTTGGCGAGGGAAAGAAACGTGATGGTGGCGATGAGCCCCGCGGTGATCATGGCGGGGCCGACGCGCACCAGGGATTCGACCACCGCTTGCCGGCTGATCTCCCTATCGGACAGGCCGTGGGAGGGCTCCGCCTTCCGCCGGTGGTACTCCTCGTAGTAACGTTTGAGGATCTGGATGGCGTGCCCGGCGGCCACCGCCATGATGAGGATGGGTGTGGTGGTATTCATGCCATCCATGTGCACACCGAACAGACCCATCAGTCCCAGCCCCCAGACGACACTCATGAGGGCCGTGAGGATCGGCAGCAGCATGCCCTGGAGGCTGCGAAATGACCAGTATTGTATGGCCATGATGATGAGCAGCGCGACACCGAAGAACAGCGGCATTTTCATCATGTGATGCTCGAACCAGGCGAGATCCACGGGCAGGCCGCCGAGACGGATGTCCACGCTATCGTCACGCTCTGCATCGGTCACCTTGCGTAGTGCCTCGTAGATCGCCGTATAACTGGGGTTGTCTTTGTTGACCTTGAAGTCGGCGATGACCGCCGCGGTCTTGCCATCCGCGGATACCAGGGCATTGATGTAGAAAGGATTGGAGGCCACCGCGGCCTTGAGGCGTTCCATGTCCGCCGGGGTTTGGGGAAACGGCTCCAGCAGCTCGCGCACCTCCATGCCATCCTGCGTGCCCTTGATTTCCTTTACCTTGCGCGCCGCCAGGCTGATGACGTTGCGCCGCACCGCCTCCGGTATCGCCTCGATGCCCGTCTGGATGCGCTGGATCTTTTTCAGCACCGCGGGCTGATAGACATCCCCCTGCCTGGGTACGATGCCGATGATGGTCAGGTTGCGTCCGCCGAACACCTGCTCCAGCAGCTTGGTCGACTGTACATAGGGATGCGACTGCGGTGCCCAGATATCCGGGTCCATGTCGATCTTGAGGCTGGCGATGCGCGTGCCGAGAAACAGCGTAACGCCGACGATGAGCAGTATCACCCATAACCGCTGGCGGATAATGAATTCTACGTATGCTTGTAACAACTGTGCTGGCCTGGACATGATGCCTCCTTTTTTCTTGATGTTCTTACGCACGCGGTCGATGGCGGACGGTGTGCATGCTATTTTAGTGCGTTATTTTCAGTTCCCTTGCTGCTGTAACTAAACGGTGACGCATCCCTCGCCTGTTTAAACACTTCGGACTTGTTTGGTCGGTCACTATCGCTGTTATAGGATGCCCAAGATCCCAGCCGGGAAAAATCAGCGCTTGCCCAGCCCGCGTATCAACAGGTCCACCACCGAGCGGGCCAGGTGTACAAACTCGTCTTTTTTGTACCACGTGAGGAAATACGGCGTGTGAAACATTTTTGTCGCGGCCATCACCGTCTCCGCGGCGGCGGTGACATCCG
>JAYSOL010000332.1:0-5348 GCA_043723045.1 Gammaproteobacteria bacterium
GTCAATGCCGGGCTGCTTTATCGGGCATTACGCCTGCACAACATCTATCGGCCGGAGCCGGGCTGGGCCACCTACCTGTTTCGGGTAACGACGGCCAGCCTGGTCATGGGCGGGCTGCTGTGGTGGGGGGCGGGGGACCTGACGGAGTGGTTCGCCATGGCGACGCGTGAACGCATTCTGCGTCTGTCTTTCTATATACTTATTGGTATGGCAGTCTACGTGGCGAGTCTCCTGGCGTTGGGAGTACGGCCACGCCAGTTGCTGCTCAAGAAAGTCGCCGGCAGGACGAGTACCCATGACGAATAGCTCCAACATCTTCCAGATCGTGGCGCGGGACGAACCGCGCATCTTCACCCTGGCGGAGGCGCAGGCGCTGTTTCCCCTGGTGCGCAGCATCACCCAGGCGACCCACGCGGAACTGGAGCCGGTGCGTCTTAAGTTGGAGTCCATGGTGCCGAGCAATCCCCTGATCCACGAGGTGGAGAAAAACTATGAGTCCATCGTGCGCCGCTGGGTGGCCAAGATGGAACGTCTCGGTCTGGTGATCAAAGGCCTGTGGCTGGTGGATTTCGATACCGGCGACGGTTACCTCTGCTGGAAATTCCCCGAACTCAAGCTGGGCCACTACCACACCTACCAGGAAGGCTTTTCCGGACGTCGCCCGCTGCGCGAGGTGATAGAGGAATTCGATCCCGACTGGGCGGTATAGCCCGGCGTCCTTTGCCACGGTTGTAATACGTCCGTCAAGCTTTTATTCTCCCGCTTTAAGGTATGATGACGGCGCGTTGGCGCATGACCGAACCCGTTACTGACCACTTGAAGCCATCCCCATGGAGTTGATACGCGGAGTGCAGAACCTGAAGTCCCGGCATCGCGGCTGCGTCGCCACGCTGGGTAATTTCGATGGCGTGCACCTGGGCCACCAGGCGGTGATCGGCCAGCTGGCGGAGAAGGGTGCGACGCTGCATCTGCCCATGGTGCTGGTGCTGTTTGAGCCGCAACCGCAGGAATATTTTCAGCCCGGCGCAGCACTCGCGCGCTTAAGCCGCCTGCGGGAAAAGCTCAAGGCCCTGCAACGCTACTCCGTGGACCGGGTCTTGTGTCTGCGCTTTGATGCCCACCTGGCCGCCATGCCGGCGGAGGAATTCATCCAGCGCGTGCTGGTCGACGGCCTGGGGGTGCGGTACCTCGTGATCGGCGACGATTTCCGCTTCGGCAAAAACCGCACCGGCGATTACGCCATGCTGCAGGCCGCCGGGGCGCGCCTGGGTTTTCAGGCGGTGCCCATGCACACCTTCGCCATCGACGGCGAGCGCGTCAGCAGCACGCGCGTGCGCAAGGCGCTGGCCGCCGGCGATCTCGCCACGGCGGAAAAGCTCCTCGGGCGCCCGTACCGCATGTGCGGCCGGGTGGCGCACGGCGACAAACGTGGGCGCACCATCGGCATACCCACGGCCAACATCCACCTGCACCGCCAGGCCACGCCGGTGCGGGGGGTGTATGTGGTGGAGATGTTCGGCCTGGAGCGGGAGCCCCTGGTAGGGGTGGCGAACGTCGGCAACCGTCCCACGGTAGACGGCACACGCACATTGCTGGAGGTGCATCTGTTCGATTTTAATCAGGATATATATGGCCGCTACGTCAGCATCGATTTTCTGCACAGACTGCGCGACGAGCAGCGCTTTACGTCGTTTGACGAACTCAAGACGCGCATCTATCAGGATATGGAGGAAGCGCGCGCTTGGCTGCGCGCGCGCCACGATACACTCGCCCTCGAGCACGAATAAAAGACCACGACCATGACCGATAAAGAAAAAGACTACAAACATACCCTGAACTTGCCGCAGACGGACTTCCCCATGAAGGCCAATCTGGCGGCGCGCGAGCCGGCGACCCTCAAGGCGTGGTATGACATGGACCTGTATCGGCAGCTGCGCGAGACCGGCCGCGGCCGGCCCAAATACCTCCTGCACGACGGCCCGCCCTACGCCAACGGCGACATCCATCTCGGCCATGCGGTCAACAAGGTGCTGAAGGACATCATCGTCAAATCCAAGACCCTGAGCGGTTTCGATGCGCCCTATGTGCCGGGCTGGGATTGCCATGGGCTGCCCATCGAACACATGGTGGAGAAGAAAATCGGCAAGGCCGGACAAAAAGTGAATGCCGCGGCCTTCCGCAAGGCCTGCCGCGAATACGCCGCCAAGCAGGTGGACGGCCAGCGCGAGGACTTCAAGCGCCTCGGTGTGCTCGGCGACTGGGACCATCCCTACCTCACCATGGATTTCAAATTCGAGGCGGACATCATCCGCGAACTCGGTAAGGTGATCGCGCGGGATCACCTGTACAAAAGCTACAAGCCGGTGCACTGGTGCATCGATTGCGCCTCCGCCCTGGCGGAGGCCGAGGTGGAATACGAGGACAAGACCTCGCCGGCCATCGACGTACGCTTCGTAGCACTGGACGACGAGGCGTTTCTCGCGCGCTGCCAGCATGTGCCGGAGCACGCCGGTCACGGTCCGGTGATCGTGCCGATCTGGACCACCACGCCCTGGACCCTGCCCGCCAACCAAGCGGTCGCGTTGAATCCGCAGGTGGGTTATGCCCTGGTGCAGTGTGACGGCGAGCATGGCCCCGCGCGACTGTTGCTGGCAGAGCCCCTGGTGAAAGATGCCATGGCGCGATATGCCCTGGACAACTATCGCATCATCGCTACGGTCATCGGTGCGGCCCTCGAAGGCGTGATGCTGCAGCATCCGTTTTATGCGCGCGAGGTGCCGATCATTCTCGGTCACCATGTCACCACCGAGTCCGGCACCGGTGCCGTGCACACGGCGCCCGGCCATGGCCAGGACGACTACGTGGCGGGCTTGCACTACAAACTGCCCGTGGACAATCCCGTGGGCGGCGACGGCAAGTTCCTGCCGGACACGCAGCTGTTCGCCGGCGAACATGTGTTCAAGGCCAACGACCACGTCATCGAAGTACTCAAGGCGCGCGGTGCGCTGTTGCACATGCAGGCGCTGCGCCACAGCTATCCCCATTGCTGGCGCCACAAGACGCCGATTATTTTCCGCGCCACGCCCCAGTGGTTCATCGGCATGGAGCGCGCGGGGCTGCGCGCGGCCGCTCTCGCCGAAATTAAAAAGATCGCCTGGGTGCCCGAATGGGGTCAGGCGCGTATCCAAGGCATGATCGAGGGCCGTCCCGACTGGTGCGTCTCGCGCCAGCGCACCTGGGGTGTGCCCATGACCCTGTTCGCGCATAAAAAGGACGGCAAGCTGCATCCGGACACCCAGGCGATCATCGAGAAGGTCGCGCTGAGGGTGGAGGAGAAAGGCATAGACGCCTGGTTCGAACTCGACGCGCAGGAGCTGCTCGGCGCCGAGGCCGGTGACTACGACAAGGTGAGCGATACCCTGGACGTGTGGTTCGACTCCGGCGTGACCCATGCCTGTGTCCTGGATAAACGCCCGGAGTTGTCGTATCCGGCAGATTTGTATCTGGAAGGTTCGGACCAGCACCGCGGCTGGTTTCAGTCATCGTTGCTGAGTGCGGTGGCTACGCGCGGTAGCGCACCGTACAAGATGGCCCTGACCCATGGATTTACCGTGGACGCCAAGGGCAAGAAGATGTCCAAGTCCCTGGGCAACACGATACTGCCGCAGAAAGTCATCAACACCCTGGGCGCCGACATCCTGCGCCTGTGGGTGGCGGCCGCGGATTACCGCAACGAGATGAGCATCTCCGACGAAATCCTCACGCGCATGAGCGATTCCTACCGGCGCATCCGCAATACCGCGCGCTATTTGCTCAGCAACCTCGCCGGTTTCGACCCGGCGCGGCAACCCCTCGCACCAGACCAGATGTTGGCGCTGGACGCGTGGGCGGTGAATGCCACGGCGGATCTCGACCGGCAGATACGCGCGGCCTATGAGGATTTCAGTTTCCATCTGGTGTATCAGAAGCTGCATCAGTTCTGCGTGATCGAGCTCGGCAGCTTTTATCTCGACGTGCTCAAGGATCGTGTCTACACCACCCAGCCCGACAGCGTCGCGCGCCGCTCGGCCCAGACCGCCATGCAGCACATCCTCGAAGCCCTGGTGCGCTGGATGGCGCCGGTGTTGAGTTTTACCGCGGAGGAGATCTGGCAGAGCATGCCGGGCACGCGCGCCGCCAGCGTTTTCTTAAGCACCTGTCAGGCCCCGCCGCTGAGCGCCGATCCGACGGGTGTGCGCAGCATGGCGTTCTGGGACCAGGTGCTGAAGGTGCGCGAACAGGTAGGGCGCGAGCTGGAGAAGGCGCGGGTCGCCGGCATCATCGGCTCGTCCCTCGATGCGGAGTTGGATGTTTATTGTGACCCTGCGCTCAAGGCGCTGCTGGACACGCTGCAAGATGAATTACGTTTTGTCTGCATCACCTCCTACGCGCGCGTGCACGACCTGGGTGCGGCGCCTGCCGACAGCATAGCTACCGCTCTCCCGGGGCTGCGTCTCAAGGTCGCCACCTCGGCGCACGCCAAATGCATACGCTGCTGGCACCATCGCGCGGACGTGGGCGCGGACCAAGAACATCCGCAGCTCTGCGGGCGTTGTGTGACGAATGTGACCGGTGTTGGTGAATCGAGGAGTTTTGCCTGATGTTTAAATTGTCGTGGATCGCCGTACTCGTGTTTATTCTCGACCAGGCCAGCAAGCTGGCCGCGGTGCGCCATCTCACGCGCCAGACCATCGAGGTGACACCCTTCTTCAACCTGGCCCTGGCCTACAACACCGGCGCCGCCTTCGGATTCCTGCACGACGCCGGCGGTTGGCAAAACCTGTTCTTCGTCGGCGTGGCCATCGTCGTGTCCATCGTCATCCTCAGCATGATCTGGCGCCTCGGCGCCAACGACGTGCAGGTGGCCGTGGCCCTGATGCTGGTGCTCGGCGGCGCGGCGGGCAATGTGCTGGATCGCCTGCGCCTGACTTACGTGGTGGATTTCATCGACGTTTACTACGGCACTTGGCACTGGCCAACCTTCAACGTGGCGGATTCCGCCATTACCCTGGGCGCCATACTGTTGATCCTGGACGCCATGGGCCTGGGTTTTCGCAAACGGCATAGTCGTTAGTTGTAGGTTGGGTTAGCCCGAAAGGGCGTAACCCAACAAAACCCCGCCGACGCGGCGGAAGCGCCGACGCTGCCCCACCCTGTCCACGAAAAGAGGCCGGGTCACGCACGCTCTTGTCCCCGCATGGAAGAACCCGACCTACGCGACTTGCAAATGCAAATATGACTGATATCATTGATATCAGTCATTATGAGGAGTATCGACCCATGACCCGATTGCTAGTCCGAGACCTCCC
>JAYSOL010000333.1:0-4596 GCA_043723045.1 Gammaproteobacteria bacterium
CAGCCACGGGGATTGATGCCGGTCGACAGGTCGAGCCAGCGCGCCGGGGCGATGCCGTAGTGTGCGACGGCGGCGTTCAACCGGCCACCGTGTTCAAGCAAGGAGAGACCCTCCGGCGGCGATGGCGAGCAATACACCCAACCACAGCAGCACACCACGCCCGACGAGCAGCACTGCCCGTTCGATATCGTTTACGACTGCGGGTAGACCTTCGCCCAGGGCGGGGCGCTCCTTCCAGGCACCGTGATAGTAAGCGGGTCCGCCGAGCGTCACGCCCAGGGCCCCGGCTCCCGCCGCCATTACCGGCCCGGCGTTCGGGCTCTCCCACAAACCGCCCTGGGATCGCCAGCAACGCCAGGCGCGGGCGGGGTTGCCGAGGATAGTGTAAGTGAACGCAGTCAACTGCGCCGGGATGAAATTGAGCAGGTCATCGAGACGCGCGGCGGCCCAGCCGAAATGGCGATAACGCGGCGTGCGATAACCCCACATGGCGTCCAATGTGTTGGCCAGCCGATAGAACAGCGCACCGGGCGCGCCGGCCACGGCGAACCAGAACAGTGCGCCGAACACCGCGTCGTTGCCGTTTTCGAGTACCGATTCGACCGCGGCGCGTGCGGCATCTTCACGTTGCATCGACGCGGTATCGCGGCTCACCATGAAGCCCACATGCAGGCGCGCGGCATCCAGATCGTTCGCGCGCAGGGCCACGCCAACACGCCGCGCGTGTTCGGCCAGGCTTTGACCGCCGAGAGTCAGATAGAGCATCAGCACCTCGATGGCCGACGCCAGCACAAGGGTGTGGACTGCAAGTGTGCTCAGCATGACGAAAGGCACAAGCAGCACACCCACGGCCAGCACGCCGCGCAGTCGGGCTACACCGGGGCTGAAGACAGCGCGGTTAAGCCGCGTCTCCACGCTATTCGCCAACCAGCCGAATCCCACCAGCGGGTGCGCGTGCCGCGGCTCACCGAGCAACCGGTCGAGCAACAACGCACCGGCCATGATCAGCGCAGCGTACAAAATGTCACCCACCGCAGGCATTGCTAAACAGAACGCCTTAAATAATGCCGCATAGCCGTCGTAGCATATAGGTAGGGTGGGCATCGCCCACCTGTGCGCCAACCGCAGCTGTGTGTGGTGCGCGATGCCCACCCTACAAACCAGGCGTTATATATGTCGCTCTGTTTAGTTCGACCGTTGGAATGTGCGCCGTTCATGAGTCTCTGTCTCAAATATCCTGCCGCTGCTTTCGTAGGGTGCGCCCTGCGCACCATGGGTTTCGTTGAGCCGTGGCTTGGCGCGCAGGGCGTACCCTACATTTCAATACCTTTTTGCGCGCGAATGCCGGCGGTGAAGGCATGCTTGACCACGACCATCTCGGTGACGGTGTCGGCGATATCGATCAGCGCCTGCGGCGCGCCGCGCCCGGTAATAATTACGTGTTGCATCGGCGGCCGGTCTTGCAACGCCGCGATTACATCGTCCATGGCGATGTAACGATGCTTGAGCGCGATGTTGAGTTCATCCAGCAACACCAGTTGCAACATGGGATCGGCGAGCATGCCCGCAGCCTTGTGCCAGGCCGCTTGCGCGGCCGCGGTGTCGCGCTCACGATCCTGCGTTTCCCAGGTGTAGCCTTCGCCCATCACGTAATAGTCCACGTCGGGGAAACGGCGGAAGAAGGTCTCTTCGCCGGTACTGAAGGCACCCTTGATGAATTGCACCACACCGGCGCGCATGCCGTGTCCAAGGGCGCGCGCCAGCATGCCGAAGCCGGCGCTGCTCTTGCCTTTGCCGTTGCCGGTGTGTATCAGCAACACGCCCTGGTCACGCGTGGCTGCGGCGATCTTGGCACCGACCGCGGTTTTTTTCCGTTCCATGCGCGCGCGATGGCGTTCGTTGGCTGCGTTGTCGTCACTGGCCGTCATGATCATTCTCCACATTGGACAACACGCTCGCCGATGGGATCAAGGCGAAGGGCGCAGGCCATGGATGGCCTGGTTGCGCCTTTGTATTTCCCCAGGTATTCTCGAACAGAAACTCGTGCAACGGGCGGCCCTGCTTCCAGCCTTCCTGCTCCAGCATCGGCCGCGGGTAGAAGGCCGCGACATGGCCGAGACACAGTATCGCCACGGGCTTTCCGCCGGCGGGAACCCCCAGCAGTCCCGCCAGCGCCAGCGGATCGAACAATGACACCCAACCCATGCCCAGTCCTTCGGCGCGCGCCGCGAGCCACAGGTTCTGGATGGCGCAGGCGACGGAGGCGAGGTCCATCTCAGGCAGGGTGCGGCGGCCGAAGACGTGTTCCTCGCGCCGGTCCATGAGGGCCACCACGAGCAGTTCACCGCACTCGCGGATGCCGTCGACCTTGAGGCGCATGAACTCGTCGCCGCGTTCGCCGAGCGCCTCCGCCGTGCGCGCGCGTTCCTGCTCGACCAGGGCATGAATCTCCCGACGCAGTGCGTCTTGGGTGACGCGCAGGAAACGCCACGGCTGCATCAGCCCCACGCTCGGCGCGAGATGCGCCGCCGCGAGCAGGCGTGCGAGCACTTCCGGGGCTATGGGGTTCGGCAGGAAGTGGCGCATGTCGCGCCGCGCGCGCAGGATGGCGTACAGGGTGTCCCGCTCGGATGCGGAAAAATCCGGTTCAGGCGGATACACAGCTCGGCCCCCGGTGATAGATCAGGTCTTCCACTGGTTGTCCACCGACAAAATGTTCATTGATGATCCGGTCCAGATTCGCTTCGGTCACGTTGTAATACCATATGCCGTCCGGTTGTACGCATACGATGGGGCCGGACTGGCAGGTGGCAAAACATTGCGTACGGGTACGTTTGACCCGCTGCTCTCCCTGATCGATGCCGGCGGCCTTGAACTTTTCCGCGAGACTGGCGAACAAGGCCTCGGACTCGCCGCTTTCGGTACAGCGCGGACCGACGCAGACCAAGAGGTGTCGTTTGTAATTCTGCATTTTTGGTTTCGTTAACTCCGCAGGAATCGCACTCTCAAGCCCGGGGTTAACCATGGGTGTCCTCCTTGTTCATGACCGCCTCGATTTCGATCACCGGCAGATCGAAATGGCGGGCGATTTCGCCCGGTTTCTGTCCGTGCGACACACGCTCGCGCACATCCGCCTTCCAGCCGTCCAGTCCGAGACTGAGCGAACGGCCGGCCTGCTCGCCGTCTTTCACCTCGCCGGTGATGCCTTGGTATTTATTGGCGTAGCCGCGCGGCGTGATCATCAGGCCGTCCTGCACGAAGGTGTTGCTATTGCCGACCAGTACGGTGGTGAGCATGCCGATCTCGCAGTCGGCCATTTGCGCGAGGCGCGTCATCTGGATCGACTGCTTCTTGCGGTACGCGGACTTGACCACCGCCACCGGCGTGTCCGGCAAGCGGTGCTGCAGAAAGATGCGCTGCGCCTCGACGATCTGCCCGGTGCGCCGCCCGCTCTTCGGGTTGTACAGTGCCACGACGAAATCCGCAGTTGCCGCCGCCGTAAGTCGCCGAGCGATCACCGGCCAGGGCGTGAGCAGGTCGGAGAGCGAGATCGAGCAGAAGTCGTGGGTAAGCGGCGCGCCGACCAGGGCCGCGCAGGTGGACAAGGCCGTGGCGCCCGGAATGACCTCGACATCGATGCCGTTGCCGGGGCGCCAGCCGGATTGCAGCAGGACTTCGTAGGTCGGCCCGGCCATGCCGTAGACGCCGATGTCGCCGGAGGAGACCAGCGCCACGATCTTGCCGCGACGGGCATGTTCGTAGGCCTCGGTGCAGCGATCGAGCTCTTCCGTCATCCCCTTGCGAATGACCTCCTTGCCCTCCAGTAGGTCCTGAACCAGCTTGATGTAAGTCGAATAGCCGATGACGACGTCGGCCTCGGCGATGGCGGCGCGGGCGCGGAAGCTCATGTGCTCCTGTGCGCCGGGACCGAAACCCACCAGATATATTTTTCCGTTAATCATTTTTTGTCCTCACGATGGAAACCGTGGCGTTCCTGCCGTCCGCGCCGCGGTGTTTGTGTTTCTCGACCAGCAGCGCATCGAGTTCGGCCTGCGCCGCGAGCAGCGCCGCCGCCTCGGCCACCGCCGGCGTGCCCATGTACTTCAATACCGTCGCGGAAGGATTCGGCACCGGCACCTTTGCCAGTTCCTCCGCGCTGAAAAAATACAGCGGCCAGTCGCTGCGCGCGGCCAGCATCAGGATGCAGGACTCATCGTTCTTCTTGTCAATGGTGGCAAGGCCACACACCGCATCCAGACTGAGACCGGCCAGGGCCAGTGCCTGATCGAGCGCAGTCACCAGCGTTTCGAAAGGCGTGCCGCGATCGCAGCCCACACCTAATATTACGCGCATCAGTTTTGTCCCGCCGGCGGACGATAGACCACCAGACGCTCATGCATTTCCTGCCACAGCGCGGCGGAAACTTCGCGATGCGTCACCCACAGCACGGCGCGGTGGGCCGCCAGGTCAACGTCCTCGAAGCGCGCGAACAGGTGAATGTTGCGCGGCAGTGCCGTTGGCCGTGTCCACCATTGCTTCGAACCCGCCTCCTGCACGAAGGCGACCGGTTCTTCATTGACCACGTGCGCCGACACG
>JAYSOL010000334.1:0-3700 GCA_043723045.1 Gammaproteobacteria bacterium
GATGTGGTGATGGTGGCGAACCTGCACAGCTACATCGGCAGTAACCACCCCCACGCGGGCGGCAACTGGGCCAACATTCCGGCCTTCGCCAAGCTCAACCTCACCCCGGATCAGAGCATCAAGGCCCTGGAGGAGGCCAAAGACGCCATGGCCGAGATGAAGGCCTTGCTCGTCGCCTGAGCGATACTAATCCTTCAGACGCCGCCCGGTTCCGGCCGCATGTGCGGGAATAAGATCACGTCGCGTATGCTCGGCGAATCCGTAAACAACATCACCAGACGATCGATGCCTATGCCCTCGCCCGCCGTCGGTGGCATGCCGTGTTCCAGGGCACGGATGTAGTCGGCGTCGAAGTGCATGGCCTCCTCATCCCCCGCATCCTTGTCTTGCACCTGCTGGCGAAAACGTTCCGCCTGATCCTCGGCGTCATTCAACTCGGAAAAACCATTGGCGATTTCACGCCCACCGACGAAGAATTCAAAACGATCGGTGACAAACGGATCCAGATCATTGCGCCGCGCCAGGGGTGATACCTCGGTGGGATACGCGGTAATAAAAGTGGGATCCTTGAGGCGCGACTCCACGGTCTTCTCGAAAATCTCGATCTGCACCTTGCCGAGTCCGTAACTTGCCTTGAGCGGGATGCGCAAGCCCTCGGCCACGCGGCGCGCCGCGTCCAACGTCTCCACATCCGCCGGCCTCAGGTCGGGGTTGAAATGCAGAATCGACTCCTTCACCGTCATGCGCGTGAACGCTTTGCCGAAATCGTAAGTCTCACCCTGGTACACAATCTGTGTCGTGCCAAGCACCTCCTGCGCCAGCCCGCGCAACATTTCCTCGGTAAGGTTCATGAGATCGCGGTAATCCGCATACGCCTCGTAGAATTCGAGCATGGTGAATTCCGGGTTGTGGCGCGTGGACAGCCCCTCGTTGCGGAAATTGCGATTGATCTCGAATACCCTCTCGAAACCGCCCACCACCAGGCGCTTGAGATACAGTTCCGGAGCGATGCGCAGAAACAATTGCATGTCGAGCGCGTGATGATGCGTGGTAAACGGCCGCGCGGTCGCGCCGCCGGGGATCGCCTGCATCATCGGCGTTTCCACTTCGAGAAAGTTTCGCGCCAGCAGGAACAGGCGGATGTAGCTCACCACCGCCGAGCGCAGGCGGAAGGTCTTGCGCGCCACGTCGTTCATGATCAGGTCCAGGTAACGCTGGCGGTACTTGGTTTCCTGATCGGTCAGGCCGTGGAACTTCTCGGGTAACGGACGCAGGGCCTTGGTCAACAGCCGGACAGCCTCCACCTTGACCGACAGCTCTCCGGTCTTGGTCTTGAACAACACGCCTTCGGCCCCGAGGATGTCCCCCAGATCCCATTTTTTGAACTCGCTGTAGAGGGTTTCACCGAGGGTGTCACGCTGCACATACAGTTGCATCTTGCCCGACATATCCTGAATGTGGACGAAGCTCGCCTTGCCCATGATGCGACAGGTCATCATGCGGCCGGCCAAGTGCACCCGCACCGGTTGCGCCTCGAGTCCGGCGTTGTCTTTGGCGCCATACTCGGCGTGCAGTTCGCCCGCCATGACGTTGCGGCGGAAATCATTGGGGAAGGCGATGCCACGCTCGCGCAGCGCGGTCAGCTTTTCGCGGCGTTCGGCCACCAGTTTTTCTTCTTCATGGGCCTGCACGGGTGCGGCGTGGGCAGGCTTGTCTTGGTTGTCGCTGGTCATGGGAATTCCACTCGAAAATTAAACGTTATAGCCCGCTCTTCAGGCTTTCTACAATAAACTTGTCCAGATCACCATCCAGCACCGCCTGGGTGTTGCCGGTTTCCACGCCGGTGCGCAGGTCTTTGATGCGCGACTGGTCGAGCACGTAGGAACGGATCTGGCTGCCCCAGCCGATGTCCGCCTTGGAGTCCTCCAGTTTCTGCTGGGTTTCGCGTTTTTTGCGCAGCTCTGCTTCATACAGACGCGACTTGAGCATGGCCATGGCAGCGGAACGGTTCTTGTGCTGCGACCGGTCGCTCTGGCACTGCACCACGATACCGGTGGGCGCGTGGGTGATGCGTATCGCCGACTCGGTGCGGTTGACGTGCTGTCCACCAGCGCCGCTGGCACGGTAGGTGTCCACGCGCAGGTCCGCCGGATTGATCTCGATATCGATGTCCTCGTCCACCTCCGGGTAAACGAACACCGAGGCAAACGAGGTGTGCCGGCGGTTGCCGGAGTCGAACGGCGACTTGCGTACCAGGCGGTGCACACCGGTCTCCGTGCGCAGCCAGCCGTAGGCATACGACCCCTCGATCTTGATGGTGGCGCCTTTGATGCCGGCGACTTCGCCATCGGATTGTTCTATCAGTTCCGTTTTGAAACCGCGCCGTTCCGCCCAGCGCAGGTACATGCGCAGCAGCATGGACGCCCAGTCCTGGGCCTCGGTACCGCCGGAACCGGACTGAATGTCGACGAAGGCGTTGGCGCTGTCCATCTCACCGGCGAACATGCGCCGGAATTCCAGCTCGGCCAGCTGGCTCTCGAGCGCTTCGACATCGCGCGCCACCGTAGCGATGATGGCCAGATCGCCGTCTTCCTTGGCGAGCTGCAGAAACTCCCCGGCGTCGGCGAGACCCGTCTCCAGGCGACTCAGTGTACCGACGACCTGCTCGAGGCGCGCGCGTTCACGCCCCAGCTCCTGTGCGCGCTCCGGATTGTCCCAAATGTTAGGCTGCTCGAGTTCGCGCACCACCTCCACCAGCCGCTCCTGTTTGGCCGCATAGTCAAAGATACCCCCTGAGCAGTGCGGCGCGTTCCTGCATGTCGTTAAGCTGGTTTAACAGTGGATTGAGATCGTCGAGCGTACTAGACATAGTTTGGTGGCGTCGTTGCTGTAACGGTTTAAATTATAGGGTTTCGGAAAAGTCTGGAGCGAAGGCTTATGCCGCTTTCACGCCCAGCACTTCGCCCACCACCCGCTTCACGGTCTTGATGACCTCGGGGGCCTCGATCTCCATCACGTGCTCGAGCACCCATTTGTTGTCGGTGGCGGCCATAGCGGCCGACACCTTTTCCGCCATGTAGCGCAGAAACAGATAGCCCGGGCCGGTGGGGGTGTATTCGAACTCGGCGTAGTCCGCGGCGCGCGCATTCAGCGTATCGATGAAGAGCGTGACGTGGTCGCCCTCGCCCAGAAAATCGGCGATATTGGACTGGGCCGTGGCGGCCAGATGCTTACCGAGGGCATTAATAAAGGTGTGCCGGTCGTCCTCGCTCATCTGGCCATAGATGATGCGATCCGTCACCTGCAGGGAAAAGGCCACCATCTCCGTCAGCACCGCCACGAACTGCTGATCGCCGCCGAGACTGAACTCCGCCTTTTCCATGCGCTTGCAGGTCTCCTGCGCCGTCCGCCAGATAGTGACGCCGACCACGCTGGCGCGGTCCGCCAGGGTCTTGGGGCCTTTGGTATTCCATTTTGTCTTGATGCGTAATGCCATAATCCGTCCCGCCGGTGAGTCGTTGCCGCTGTCGAGCACAGGAAAACGTGCATGATAGTACATACTAGTGGCGCTGACACCTGCCAAGCGCCAGGGCACTTAAAGATTAAGCCGGTTTGCGTGTACCACGCGCCCGTGGCTGGATTTTTGGTGCGCAGGGCGCACCCTACCCGAGTGGCGG
Organism: Gammaproteobacteria bacterium; assembly: GCA_043723045.1. Taxonomy (GTDB): domain Bacteria; phylum Pseudomonadota; class Gammaproteobacteria; order Acidiferrobacterales; family UBA6901; genus JANNJF01. The sequence goes on from JAYSOL010000334.1 coordinate 3,678, forward strand.
GTACTTGTGCTGATGTTCCGGGG
>JAYSOL010000335.1:0-5718 GCA_043723045.1 Gammaproteobacteria bacterium
CGCGCGCTCGCGGTCGTAGCGGTTGATCTGCGCCAGGCTCTTCTTTTCCGTTATCTCCACCACGTCCGCGAGGGGAATCAATTCGCCGCGGTTGTTGCGCACGAAGATACGTTTGATTTGCTGCACACGATCACGCTCCTGCTCCAGCAGTCGGACGCGGATATCGTAGCGGTGTCCGGCGGACGAATACTGTCCTGCCACCACACCGCCGACGGTGGCATTCACGGTCTGCGAGATCGCGTTGATGCTCACGCCGCGCGCCGCCGCCTTGACACGGTCGGGGATGATCTGAATTTCCGGTTTGCCTTCCAGGTAATCGCTGTCGGTATCGGTGACCAGGCCGGTGGCATTGAGTTTTTCGATTATGGTCTCGGAGTATTCCGCCAGCTTCGCCCACACCGGTCCCTGCACGGAGAACTCCACCGGGAAACCGCGCGACGGCGTGAAACCGCGCAGAGACAGATCCTGTATCGATACCTTTACGTCACCGATTTTTTTCAGTTCAGTGCGCGAGATGTCCATCAGCTCCTGCTGGCTGATCTCATGGCCCAGGACGGGGTCAATACCCCGCTGGCCTTTTGGCTTCATGCTGATGAAAAGTATACCGTTGTTGACCACGCCACCACGGCCGAAACCGCCCACGGCGGTGAAGTAGCGCGCCACATCCGGCCGCGTGCGGAAAAATTCCTCGGCGGCGAGAAATTTTCCGTTGGTGTATTCCATGGAGGAGTCCACCGGTGTCTGCAGGCGTATCAGAAACGTACTCTGATCCTGCGCCGGCATGAGTTCCTTTTTCAAGGGGATGAGCGCGGTCAACGACAGGCCAAAAAAGACCAGCGAGGCAAGAATAACCCACCAGCGATAACGCAGCGCCACTCCCAGCATGCGGCCATAGAGGGCGGCATTATGATGAAAAACATAATCCGCCGCGCGTCCGATGCGGGTGGAGCGTGTGCCGGCCTGGACAAACTGCGAGGCACGCATGGGTGTCAGTGTCAGCGCCTCGAACAAAGACAGCATCACGGCGATCGTCATGGTTACGCCGAACTGAAAGAAAAACTCGCCGATGACCCCGCTCATGAACGCCACGGGCAGGAAGATCGCAACCACGGCGAGGGTCGCGGCCAGGGCGGCGAAGGTGATCTGCTGCGCGCCGTTCAACGCCGCCTGCTCGCGGCCTTCGCCGTTCTCCCGGTGCCGCACAATGTTTTCCAGCACCATGATGGCGTCATCCACCACGATGCCAATGGCGAGACTCAACCCCAGCAGGGTGAAGGTATTGAGGGTAAAGCCGAAAAAGTACAGCGCGATGAAGGTGCCGATGATGGATGTGGGGATCGCCAGGATGATGTTGAAGGTCGCGGACCAGCTGCCGAGAAACAACCAGACCACCAGGGACGTCACCAGCGCCGACAGGACCAGGGTGAAATAGAATTCATTCACCGAATCCTCGATAAACTGGGTCGTGTCGAAATTCACCGCGAGCTTCATGCCCTCCGGCAGCTGCGTCTGCACGGCGAGCATCTTTTTCTTGACGCCCTGCGCCACCGCGACGGTGTTTGAACCGCGCTGTTTGCGTATACCGATACCGACAGCCGGTTTGCCGTTGGCACGGGAGATGCGGCGTATGTCATTCAGCCCATCCTCGATCGTGGCCACCTGCTTCAAGGCAATGTGCGTATAGATCGGCTGGCCGCCACGCTGACTGATGACGAGGTTGCCGAAATCCTCCGGCGTGCGCGCCTCGCCCAGGGTGCGCACGTCGTACTCCTTGCGCCCACTGGACATCTGACCCGCGGGCAATTCCGAATGCTCGTTTTGTATCGTGTCGAGCACGTCGGTGATGGCCAGATTGTAGTTACTCAGCTTGAGTCCCGACACCCATACGCGCAGGTTGGGATCCACGTAGCCGCCGAGCAGAATTTCACCCACGCCACTGAGGGAGGAAAATTTATCTTTCAACACGTCTTTCACATAGCGCATGATCTCCTGCGTCGAGTGGCGGTCGCTGCTCAGCGTCAGCCACAGGATAGGCTGATCCTCCGGATTGCTCTTGCTCACCACCGGTGGATCGATGTCCTTGGGCAGGTTGCGCTGCGCCGACGCCACCTTGTTCTGCACGTCCTGCAACGCCTGGGAGATGTCGCGGTTCAGCTCGAACTCGACGCTGATGCTGGCCTGCGCATAGCTTGAGCTCGACGATACACTACGCACACCCTCCACCGTCAGTACCGCGTCTTCCAGAACATCGACCACGTTGGTCTCGATGATGGCGGGTGCTGCACCCGGATAAGTGATGGAAATGGACACCACCGGGAAGTCCACGTCGGGCAGTTGACTGATGCCCATGCGCGATACGGAGATGAGGCCGAAGAAGATCAGCGCGGCCATCAGCATCCAGGCGAATACCGGACGGCGGATGGCGATTGCGGGCAGGCTCATGGCGCGATCTCCCCCTGCAGACCGATGCGCCGCAGGGTGGCCGCCTGCAACCTCAAATAATCCAGCTTCAAGGTATAGCGTATGCGGTCCGCCGCGCGCTGGTTTTCCAGGTAGGCGGTCAGCGCCTGTAGCACATCCAGATTGGTCACCAGACCTAATCGATATTCACGGGTCTGCACCGCGTAGTTTTTTCTGGCGATTTCCGTGGCCTTTTCCAGCGCCTCCAGCTGAGAGCGCTCGAACAGCACACTTTGATAAAGCGCGCGGATTTCCTGCTGCGCCTGGCGCCGCACCTGCTCCAGACTCAACTCGGCCTGGGTGCGCTGCGACTGCGCCTCGCGCTCCTTCGATTGCAGGCTGCCGCCGGCAAAGATCGGCACGCTCAATGCCAGCTGCACATCCCAGGTGACCTCTTTCAGATTTCCCGGCCGGTCCAGATAATAATTGGCGTTCAGATCGAGGGATGGCAGATGTGCGCCGCGCGCCACCGCGACATTCTCCTGCCCCGCGCTCAGGCGTTTTTTTCCCGCCTGTACATCCGGGCGGATCTCCACCCGCGCCAGATACTCGGTCAGCGATTCCAGCTGTTGCGGAATCACCTCGTTATCGCGCAGCGCGGTGGTGGCGTCCAGGCCACTCAGAAAAGCCAAGGTCTCACGCGCGACCGACAGCTGCCCCTGCAGCTGTTCGCGCTGGGCGCGCAGCGTGCTGATGGTGCTCTGCACGTTGAGCAGTTCGCTGGTACGTGAACGGCCGATACGTACGCGGTCTTGGATGTCCTTTTCGCGCAGCTGATTCTGGCGTATCGCCTCATCCAGATTGGCGATATCCTGTTCGCTGGACAATACGCTGTAGAAATTCTGCACCACGTCCCTGAACAGCAGCACGCGCGCCTGCTGGTATTCATGATTCTGTGCGCCCTCCAGCGCCTGCGTCTGGCGTAACGCAGCAAATTCGCGGAAACCACGAAACAGGGGCTGGGTCGCCGTAAGGCGAGCGAGAGATTGACGATCCAACTGGGCATTCGACGTGATTGCGGTGCCGGCCGGCAAGGGTTCCTGCCAAGTGTAGGTGGCGACACCATTCACCGTGGGCAGCAGTGCGGACGAGGCCTGTTTTGTACGTTCTTCCGCCTGACGTATCAGTTCGGTTTGGGTGGCCACGACCTCGCTGCGCCTCAGGGCGGCGGCGAAATAATTGTCCAGGGTCAATGCCGGCGCGATGGCATCGACGGCGAGGGTCGGCAGCGATGTGAGCAGCAGGCCGGCGGTCAGCAGGATGGACACGGCCCGTTGGCGATTCACCTTAAGAGGTTCCTTTTATTATCGGTTCGACTACGCTTTGATCGATCCGCGCCGGCGGTGACCGGGCGACGCGCTTCGATCGTCTGTATCACCCTCCGACCGTCGTGCGTGCCCCACTGTCGTACCGCATAGCGCACAACGCCGAAAAGGTTACCACGAACACCCAGGTTGCATCGAGATACGTTTGACTAAGGAGCCTCTGAACAAACCCCCTCTCCCCGAATGGCACTTACTTAAGTCTTGTAGGTCGGGTTCCCCCATGGCCCATAAATGAGGGCCACATTGCGGGGACAAGAGCGCAGCGTAACCCGACATTTCGCCGCAGACGACGGTGGAGCCGCGTCAGTGCTTCCACCGCGTAGGCGGGGTTTTTGTTGGGTTACGCCCTTCGGGCTCGCGTGCCCTTTAGGGTAAACCCAACCTACGACTGTTCGAACCGTTCGTGCGGGTGGGCGACGCGCGCGACCGCGCGAGCGGTGGTTATGGCCTGGGTCTGGCGATTGCGCAACGGGCGATCCGCCTGCATGCCGGCGGGGTGAGTGGCTGGGATTTTCTGATCAACCTAAGCGCCAGGCGGCAGCCACCGGCTTTGTTTCTTGTATGTACTTAATGATCGCGCTGTGACCAGTCCTTGTCCGACAATACCCTGTCGAGTGCGTCCCCGACCCCCCACCACCAGCCGCGCGCCTGATAGAACAACATGCTCACGGGTTTTCCCTCGCGCTTATGCAACACCGACGATGCGGCGCTGCTGGCCACGGCCAGCAGACCCTGCTGGTATTTCCCGCTATCGGGCTTGAATCCTTCTTATATATAAGGAGACAGCCCGAGATCCACGACCTTCGCGCCGCTCTGCTGATGATGCACCACCAGGCGCGCGATGGTGCCGCCACCTTCACGCTCCAGCAGACTCAACTCCCAACCCTGGGCCTTGGCGATCTGCCAGGCGATGGCCAGCCCGAGCCCGGTGCCGCCGGTGCGCACATTGCGCGACTGCTCCAAGCGCACGAACGGCTGAAATACCCGTTCGCGCTGATCCGGCGGTATGCCCGGACCCCGGTCATGCACCTCGATCACCGCGCGGCCGCGTTCACACGCCAAGCGCACCTCCACTTCCTGGTCTGCGCTGTAACGGATGGCATTGTCGAGAAAATTCCGCACGATGCGCTGCACCGCCAGCAGCGGGACGGACAGGACACAGGCCGGCACCGGCTGCCACACCACCGTGGCCTCCGCGGCGCGCGCCGAGGCCACGATCTCACCCACCAGTTCGTTCATGTCCACGCTGTCGCGCTGCTCGGCACTGATGCCTTGGGTAAACTCGATGAAGTAGGCGATCAATGCGTTCATCTCGTCGAGATAGCGTTCCATGTTGTCGAGCAAGGCGGGGTCGGGGTTGTGACGCAGCAGTTCCATCGCCATGCGCAGCCGTGCTATGGGTGTGCGCAGATCGTGCGATACACCGGCGAGCAGGGTGGTGCGGTTCTGCAGCAACTGGCGCACCTGCTGCGCCATGCGGTTGAAACTGCGTACCACGGTCACCAATTCCCGCGGTCCGGTTTCCGCCAGATCCTCCGGTATCTCGCCCCGTCCCACGCGCCCGGCGGACAGGGCCAGCTGCGCCAGCGACCGGGTCAGCCGGCGCGCCACCACCACGGCCGCCACCAGACTCAGCAGCACACCGCCCCCGACCAGCAGCAGCATGGCAACAGGCGGATTGGTGCCGATACGCGTACGGCTGAAGCCGAAGCGCACGCTGCGGGTATCGATGGGAATATCCACCCAGTACTCGTCACGGGCAGTGGACTGGCGTATGACCACCGTTCGCCCGAGGCGCCGACTAAGGGACGCCTCAAGATGGGCGATGAAGGGCAGCAAGCTGACGCGGCCAGTAAGCGGGGTGGTGGCAGGCACTGCCCACAACTGGTAACTCCGCTCCAATTCCTCCTGGTAAAACGGCAGCGCCTCGGGC
>JAYSOL010000336.1:0-4561 GCA_043723045.1 Gammaproteobacteria bacterium
AATCTTCCGGAGCCCAGCTGTCTGGGTTCATTGAAAGCTGACCGACCTACCGTCTACCTCTCCCTAGGCAGCGATAGCCTAGAAGAACTGGTGGAGCACTTGGGTGGAGTACTCGCCAGCGAAGGCATTCAGGTCGTAGTCGCCACGGGGGGAGCCCTTATCGCTAAAGATGTGGCCGTGCCTAATGGGGTTTTTTTGGAAAATTACGTCAATACAGACAAGCTTCTTCCCCATTGCAACCTCGTCTGCTGCCATGGCGGCAACGGCACCTTGTATCAGGCGCTTTCCTACGGTTTGCCGGTGGTGGTGGTTTCCACCCATGAAGAACAGGCTTACGGTGGCAAGCGGATCCAGCGGCTCGGGCTTGGCCGCACGATGACGCTCAAGGCCTTGAAACATGAAGGGATGGGTAGTTTGGTCGAAATGGTGCGCCAGGTCCTGCAGGTGCCGGACTATCGTTCCAGAGCGCAAGCCTTTTCGGCCCATTTCAAGGGCTGGAACAGTGCCGAATTGGCGGCTGACGAAATTGAAGGATTGGTCGGGGCACCTAAGTGCAATTCGGACTAAAGCGGGAAAAAAACTTGAGAACAAGGGCGACACACCGCCCATCCCGACAATAAGTAGGCTACTTCATACCCTGCTCCGTCTGCTGAAGCGTCACCCTTACCGAATTCAAAATTCAAGGTCTAAGTACCATTTAGTCTAATGTTCTGCGCACACGTTATCCGACGCAAACAACCGGTCAATGTACAGATGTACTGACGCGTCAGCATATGAGGTATCTCGACAAATGGGTTTAGAGGAAAACGAAATGGTTGCAGCCGATAGAATAGAGAAGCTTGATTATGCAAGCCGTTGGATGCGCGATGCGCTGCAGGCCGTTAGCACCAGAGCGGGGTTCTTTCTATGCGTACATGTAGACGTCAGAGAAGTACAAAACGTTATAGACGCCTACCGGCGCAGCGGCCGGCGTATCACCTATACGCATATTGCGGTGAAAGTCTGTGCGGACCTGCTTGCTCAGAATCCAGCGCATCACAAATTCGTTGCCAATAATAAGAGGCTAGTACACCCGGCTACGGTAGATATTGGCCTATCCGTGGCGGCCGATCAACCGCTAGCGCCGGTATTGGTTATCAAAGCTGCCAATAGAAAATCCCTCATTGCCATCAGTGAAGAAGTGGCAAGACGTGCGCCAGAAGTCAGAGAACAGTTTGCCAAGACAATATCTCAATGGAAAAAATGGGGATGGCTAGTGCCCTTTTCGTTTCTGCGGCGGCCGTTATTACGTGCGGTGGCAAGCGGACTGAATGCACGCAGAGGAACAGCAGGGACATTTCAAATTACAAATCTTCCCGATATAGACATCTTCGTACCGCTTTTATTAGGTGGAGTGTCGGCATTGGGGATGGGGCGGGTGTCGGAACGGGTGGTTCCCCAACAAGGCCAAATTGTAATCCGGCCAATGATCACGCTTGCCTACAGTGTGGATCATGCCGTTTTTGACGGCCGTGCGGCCGCGAATTTTCTGTCGGACTTGAAAGTGGCTTTTGAATCTTGTAACAGCCTGCTTGGTTTGGCACAGGAGGCTGGGAAAGCAAACTCCTTTGAAGTCTAATTCCATTTCCAGATAGAAAGATCGCTAAGGCGAGCCACAAACAGTGCTCCAACACGGCTAGGCGAAGCCAACAATGAGATTTCTATCTGGAAATGGAACAATAAGTTAGAGATTTTCCGGGCACCGTCAGTGATGCAATCACAGCGGGTGAACTTTGTCACCAATAGCTTTCGCCACTCGCGGACGCCTGCTGTCCAGGCGGCACATCAAAAAAAGGCGCAGCTCACGCTGCGCCTTTCGGGATACTTTTGGGCAAGTATTACACTGACTTTCTGCGGCGTGCCACCAAACCCAGTCCGGCCAGGCCGATGCCGAGCAGAGCCAGCATTCCAGGTTCAGGGACACGGACAGGCTGTTGGATGAGGTTGGAAGTAACCGCGTTCAGGCCCAAAGTCCACGTACCTGCACCAAGGTTACCGATCCTAATGCCATACGAACCGAAATTTCCCGCAGCCTCATTGCTGTAGGGATCATCGATACCCGGTGTACCCGTCTGGACATTGATATTGAGATCCTCAGCGTCAGCGATTTCTACACAAGTAACGCCCCCACTCACAGAACAATCATTATTGAGCGTGCCTTGAGGATTCCAGTTGGCAGAGCCTGTACCCCCAAACTGCTGGCTCAGACTGAACGAGACGTTCAGGCTCGCCAAGGCGGAACTTCCAAAAAGATCCGACACGCCAATCTTAGCGAGCAAATCCGGATCTGCTTTAAATGTCAGCAACATACCGAACGGACCCGGATCAGCGATTGTAAAGGTGAAGAACAAAGAAGTAGTGGACTTGATCTCAGCATTGGAAGTCGCGAATCCGCCCGTCTGGAGTTCGGATTCAGCAATCTGATGAGCCTCGGTCGTGGGAGACCCAGTCACCTCTGCTTTTCGAATCACGGAGTCGGAGGAGGCATACTGCAAGGCTCCCGGTCCCTGCAACGAATAGGTCCCGGTCCCGACGGCGGCGTTAGGTATCTCCATTGCGCGGGGTGATCCACCAGGTGCATTGGCTGGCCCCGCATACAACGTGGGTGTACCAAGGCCGCAAGCAGCAGGGCCGGGGATGAGAGTGTTACAGAAGGCGGCAGTGCTCGCCGGAGAGCCATTCAAATTCGCAGTGTTCTGAAGCTGAAAGTTAAAGCTGGTAATGCCGGGGCCAGCGATCCCAATTGGCCCACCACCAGCGTCCGTAAACACAATGTCCAGATCACTAATGCTCAGGCTAGACAGGCCATAGACGTTGGCTGCTGCCTGCCCGGCCGCCCCCATCGCCAGCGCCGCGGTTACCGCTGCTGCCAAGGTTGATTGTTTAATGCTCATGTTTGTCTCCAAAATAAAGATAGATTAAAATTTTCGGCACCACACGGGTTGCTCCGCATTAAAGCCGCCTTGCCGCTTCGTGCCTAACAATAAGCAACGGCCGTGCCAAAATTATTTTATCTATTTAATACATAACCTTACATTTACATATTGTTTAAAATAAGCTTAGGCCGCCAAAAATGTAAAGTTCACCGACAGTCAGTAGCAGTGCCAATCTGGTTTCACCGCGCACGGCCGATATGCGGCTTATAGGCTAATCCAAAGTTTTGATGGACGACCCAAATGCTGGGTCGCTTTCCAGTTAGCGACGCTATGGACGGGGGAGGCGCAGGCCGATTGTAAAATTTCCCAACTTTATTTCGTAGAGCTATTGCAGACGCTTGGCCGGCACGCCGCCCCAGACTTCGCCAGGGCCGATTAGTGTGTCTTTCAGCACCACGGCGCCGGCGGAGACGATGGCGCCGTCGCCAATGCTGACGCCGGGCATGATGACGGCAGTGGCGCCAATGGTGACATTGTCGCCAACCCGGATACGGGAGAGGGCGAAATGCCTACCCTCAATGGCGTGACAGAACAGCACGGCATCGTGGCCGATGATGCAGTTGGCGCCAAACTCGGTGAGAGGCGGGTCGAGAATAGCGCCAACACTGTAGGTATTGTTGCCCATGCGCGACCCAAGCGCTTGATACACCAATCGCATCAGCGGTGTCGGCAGGAAGTGGGTGCGGATTAGACCGTTGAACAACATCAAATAGAACAAGCTGTTGACCTGGGCGGCAAATTCCTCTCGCGAGCCCTCAGCGAGTTCGCCTTCCTGCAACGGCATGAGATATAGAAACAAGCGGTACATGGCAATGGCGTAGAGGTAAACGAACACAACCGCGCCGATGACGATGGTCACACCACGAAAGTCGCCCAGCGGCAGGATGCCGAGGAGCCTATAAGCCGTACCTATCCCAAGCGCCAGAATGACGCCGAACATCAAGAAAAACAGGCTGATTTGCTGTCCTGTGATCTTGCGCATTCCGATCAATACCTCGTCTCTTTCTGGTGCCGGAAGGCCAACACATAGACCGCATCGGCCGCCGGAGCAAAGCGGTACCGGGCGATATAGCCGGAATCCCCGAACCCTATCACCAGTTCGCGCAGATTGGCTCGGGGAGCGACCAGACGCAGCACGCGCCCTTTGAGTTCGTCATCTATCTTAATCGACGTGGCCATGAAAATTCCTCGCTATCATCAGATATTACCTTTTAATAAACTTTTAATAATATTGTGTAGGCGGGTCATTCTGTACATTCGAACTGTCGCGCAATTCCTAAGACATGCGGCGGCCTGCCCTGCCCAAAACTTCCGCAACAAATTCCCGAAAACGCTGGCCAGCATCGACCTGCCTGAAACGCTCACCTGCCTGAGCGGCTGCCTGCGCGTAGGCGGGTGTGTCGAGCAGCGTCTGGACGATCGCTTTCAGGCGCTGCGGGCGCACCCCCGCGGCCCTTAGCGACACGCCCGCACCCAAGCGTTCGATAGCGTTCATGTTGAGCAGTTGATCCATATTGGAGCAGATGCCCAGGATGGGTACACCGAAGGCAAGGGCCTGGTAGGTGGTGAGGCTGCCGCCATTGCAG
>JAYSOL010000337.1:0-1740 GCA_043723045.1 Gammaproteobacteria bacterium
GACGTCGCCTGCCGCGAACTGGAGGCGAGCAACCCCGGCAAGCTGGAAGGCGTGCTCGGGTCCATCGTGTTCAACGACCCGCACCGCTTCGGCGACGCCAGGGACATGGACGGGCTGATGCAGCGCCTGCTCACCCACTTCAACAAATGGCCCCTGGGTAACCGCAACCTGTCCGAGCCGGACATCCTGGGCAACGCCTACGAATACCTCATCGAGCGCTTCGCCGAGGACGCCGGCAAAAAAGGCGGCGAGTTTTATACCCCGCGCATGGTCGTGCGCCTCATCGTCGAGTTGTTGCGTCCGCAGGAGGCCATGCGCATCCACGATCCCACGGTGGGTTCCGGCGGCATGCTCATCGACGCCGCCCACTTCGTGCAGGATCACGGCGGCGACCCGCGCAACCTCACCTTGAGCGGCCAGGAAAAAAACCGCGGCACCTGGGCCATCTGCAAAATGAACATGCTGCTGCACAACCTGCCGGACGCGGACATCCGCCCCGGCGATACCATCCGTTCCCCCAAATTCACCAGCGGCGGGCGGCTCATGACCTTCGACCGGGTGCTGGCCAACCCGCCGTTCTCTCTTAAGGACTGGGGCCACGACCACGTGGAAAAGGACGACGCGAAGAAATACCCCGGCGACCCCTGGGGCCGTTTCGCGGACTTCGCCGTGCCGCCGCGCACCAAGGGCGACCTGGCCTTCGTGCTGCACATGCTGAACGTCACCAACGAGCGCGGCATGGTCGGTGTGGTGGTGCCCCACGGCGTGCTGTTCCGCGGCAGCAAGGAAGGCGAGATCCGCGCCAAGCTGTTGGAGCAGGATCGGGTGGAGGCCGTCATCGGCCTGCCCGCCGGCCTGTTCTTCGGCACCGGCATCCCGGCGGCGGTGCTGGTGCTCAACAAGGCCAAGCCGGAGGAGCGGCGCGGTAAGGTGCTGTTCATCGACGCCTCCCCCGAGGGCCTGTACCAGGAAGGCTCCAACCGCAATTACCTGCGCCAACAGGACGTGTTCCGCGCCGCCGCCGTGTTTCACGGCTATGCGCAAGCCCCGGCGGTGCGCCAGACCCTGGACCAATTGGAAACCGAACACCTCGCGGCCGCCGAACGCCACCGCGAGCGCCAGCTTGAACGCATCGGCCACGAGGACGAAGCGGCGCGCACCCGCGTCCTGATGGAGGCCGACCAGCGCCTCCACGCCGTCGCCGAGGCCGCGGGCGCGGTGCGCGCCTGGCTCGACCAGGACGAGGCCCTGGCGCGTTACGCCGCCATCGTGCCGGTAACGACCATCGCCACGGAACACGACCATAACCTCAACATCTCCCGCTACGTCGACAGCAGCCCGCCGGCGGAGACCCTGGACGTAGCCGCGGAGCTTAAAAAGCTGCGCGACCTGGAACAGGCGCGCGACGCCGCCGAGGCGGAGATGAAGCGGCTGCTGAAGGAGTTGGGTTATGACGCCTGAACATCCGACAGTAGGGTGGGCAGCGCCCACCGCACGGGGTATCCACCCACTCCGCTGGTGGGCGATGCCCACAACGCACAACCTAGGAAATACAAGCCATCGTTGTCTGCGTGCGCATTTTGTCGGTATGGAGATACACCATTGAAAGCGGACGTTCAAATACCGATAAATTGGTGCCTGACCTGTCTCGATAGGGAAGCAGACCTTATCATGGGGCAGTCTCCACCTTCAGAATTTGTAAATACCAATGGGCAAGGGATACCGTTTCCTTGAAGAAAC
>JAYSOL010000338.1:0-1662 GCA_043723045.1 Gammaproteobacteria bacterium
CGACCGGCCTGCTGGCCATTTCCCTCGGCCTGTCGCACAACATTGCCGACGATCATGCGATGCTGCGGGTTGGAATGGTGATGTATGACGCGTTATACAGCTGGTGTCGGCAGGATGGCGAGCAGAGTCATGCCTGGAATGCGCCGGCATGAGTTGTTAGCATTGGGACCCCGCAGTTTGGTAGGGTGGGCAATGCCCACCCTACGGCTGCGGTCGTTTTCACCCAACGTCGCGGATCCTTGGTACCGCAGATAAATTTGGCAAGGTGAATACGCTGCGCTGAATCCACCGGCCCCTCAGCCTACGGCGGGCTTCCAGACAAGATCGAGTTCGCGCGCCGCCTTCACATCGTCAAGCCGCCTTACCGGCGTGGTGTAGGGCGCACCCTTCACCATCTCCGGGTTGGCGCGTGCCTCGGCGAGGATCTCCTGCATCGCCGCGATAAATCCATCCAGCTCTTCTTTGGATTCCGTCTCCGTCGGCTCAATGAGAAAGCATTCGGGCACCAGCAGCGGGAAGTACGTGGTGGGCGCGTGATAGCCCTTGTCCAGCAGGCGCTTGGCCACGTCCATGGCGATCACGCCGGTTTCGTCTTTCAATTTCTTCAACGTCAGGATGAACTCGTGAGTAGCGCGGCGTTTCGGATAGGCCGCCTGGAATCCCGCCTGGGTGAGACCGGCGAGCATATAGTTGGCGTTAAGCGTGGCGTACTCCGCCACCCGATGCATGCCTTCGCGTCCGAGGAGACGCGCATACACATAGGCGCGCAACAGCACGCCGGCGTTACCCATGTGCGCCGACAAACGACCGATGGTTTGCGGACGCTCCTTCTCCGTTAACAAATATAAGGAATCGTCTTTCGCCTTGGCCACGTAGGGCACGGGCATAAACGGCAGCAGACGCTCGTTCACCCCCACGGGGCCGGCGCCCGGACCGCCGCCGCCGTGGGGGGTGGAGAAGGTCTTGTGCAGATTCATATGGATCACGTCGAACCCCATGTCGCCGGGCTTCACCTTGCCGAGGATCGCGTTGAGGTTGGCGCCGTCGTAATACGACAGACCGCCGGCCTCGTGCACGATCTTCTGCACCGCCTGGATGTCGCGTTCGAACACCCCCAGGGTCGAGGGATTGGTCAGCATCAGACCGGCGGTGTGCGGACCGACCGCGGCGCGTAGCTGTTCGATATCGATATCGCCATCGGCATTGGTGGGGATCTCGCGCACGCTGTAGCCACACATCACCGCCGTGGCCGGATTGGTGCCGTGCGCCGCATCCGGCACCAGGATCTCGGTGCGCGCTGTGTCGCCACGGGCATCGTGGTAGGCGCGGATCATGGCGATACCGGCGAACTCCCCCTGGGCACCCGCCATGGGCGTGAGCGATATACCCTTCATACCGGTGACGTCCTTGAGCATCTCCTGCAGTTCATACATACACGCGAGGAAACCCTGGCCCGTGGATTCCGGCGCCGACGGATGGCGCGCCAACAGCGGCGGCAACATGGCGAGGGTGTTGCAGGCGCGTGGATTGTATTTCATGGTGCAGGAACCCAGCGGATAGAACTGGGTGTCGATGGAGAAATTCTTCTGCGACAGCCGGGTGTAGTGGCGCACCGCCTGCATCTCCGACACCTCCGGCAGCAACGGCGGCTGCTTGCGCAGG
>JAYSOL010000339.1:0-3092 GCA_043723045.1 Gammaproteobacteria bacterium
TCCCTGGCAGTATGAACAGGCACGAGAGGTGTAACGTAGTTTCGCACGGAGGTCGATCCATGGGCTGCATATCGTTTCTGAATCCGGCATTGCACGACCGGATAACGGTTCCGGTGCCGGAGGTGGGAAAGCCAACGCTGCTGAGTTTGAGCAAAAAATATCAGCTGGCGTTGCGTTGCGATTGTGTGAGCGGGAAATGCGGTATGTGCGCGGTTAAAGTAGCGCCCCTGAACCGTGAAAGTCCGCGTCGCGTACGCCTGACCGGCATGGAAAAGGAAGTGCTGCATCGGCTGGGAAAGCTTTCCGACCAGCAGTACCAGTCAGAGGAGTTGCCCGACATGCCGCCGTTGTGGCGTCTGGCCTGTCAATACGTAGTCGGTGACGAGGATATCTGGGTGGCGATGTAGAAAAAACCGCGGAGCGCGGATCGAGGCGAGTTATGACCACGTTGGCCAGCAAGGTACAGGAAGTCTTCAACGAACCCGGTTGCGGTGTGAACCAGGGCAAGTCGGCGAAGGAGCGCAAGAAGGGCTGCACCAAGCAATTGCAGCCGGGCGCCGCCGCCGGCGGTTGCGCCTTCGACGGCGCGAAGATCGCGTTGCAGCCGATCACCGACGTGGCGCACCTGGTGCACGGCCCGATCGCCTGCGAGGGCAACTCCTGGGACAACCGTCACAGCGCCAGCTCCGGCTCGCGCCTGTATCGCACCGGTTTCACCACCGACATCAACGAGACCGATGTGGTGTTCGGCGGTGAGAAACATCTGTTCAAGGCGATCAAGGAGATCATCGACAAGTACGATCCGCCGGCGGTGTTCGTCTATCAGACCTGTGTCACGGCGCTCATCGGCGACGACATCGAGGCGGTGTGCAAGGCTGCGACGGTGAAGTTCGGCAAGCCCATCATTCCGGTGGATGCGCCGGGATTCGTCGGCAGCAAGAACCTCGGCAACAAGCTGGCGGGCGAGGCGCTGCTCGATCACGTCATTGGCACCGAGGAGCCCGAGTTCACCACGCCCTACGATATTAACATCATCGGCGAATACAATCTGGTCGGGGAGTTGTGGCAGGTGAAACCGCTGCTCGACCAGCTCGGCATCCGCATCCTGGCGTGTATCAGCGGCGATGCCAAATACCACGAAGTGGCGAGCTCGCACCGGGCGCGCGCCGCCATGATGGTGTGCTCCAAGGCGATGATCAACATCGCGCGCAAAATGGAGGAGCGCTACCAGATCCCATTCTTCGAGGGCTCGTTCTACGGCATCGCCGACATGAGTGACAGCCTGCGCCAGATCGCTCGCCTGTTGGTAGAGCGCGGCGCGCCGGATGATCTGCTGACACGCACCGAGGCCCTGATCCAGGTGGAAGAGGCGCGCGCCTGGCAGCGTCTGGAACCGTACAAGGCGCGCCTCAAGGGAAAGCGCGTGCTGCTTATCACCGGTGGGGTGAAATCCTGGTCGGTGGTCGCGGCCCTGCAGGAGGTGGGCATCGAGATCGTCGGCACCAGCGTGAAGAAATCGACGAAGGAGGACAAGGAGCGTGTCAAGGAATTGATGGGCAACGATGCACACATGTTCGACGACATGACACCGCGCGAGATGTACGCCATGCTCAAGGAGGCGCGTGCCGACATCATGCTGTCCGGTGGGCGCTCCCAGTTCATCGCGCTCAAGGCCAAGATGCCGTGGCTCGACATCAATCAGGAGCGGCATCACGCGTATGCCGGCTACGAGGGCATGGTGGCGCTGGTGCAGGAGATCGACAAGGCGCTGTACAGCCCGATCTGGGAACAGGTGCGCAAACCGGCACCGTGGGACGAGGCCGGGGTCAGGCTGCAGCCTAACACCCTGGACCGCGGGCAAGAATCAAATCAATTGAGAAAAGCAGGGAGTTGAGCCATGGCAACCGTCGTCTCCTCCAAGAAGGCCTGCAGCGTCAACCCGCTGAAGATGAGCCAGCCGATCGGCGGCGCGCTTGCCTTTCTCGGGCTGAACCGCTGCATGCCGGTGCTGCACGGCTCCCAGGGCTGCACCGCCTTCGGCCTGGTGCTGTTCGTGCGCCATTTCCGCGAGGCCATCCCGCTGCAGACCACCGCCATGAACGAGGTGACCACCATCCTCGGCGGCATGGAGAACATCGAGCAGGCGATCCTCAACATTCACCAACGCGCCCAGCCGGAAATCATCGGCATCTGCTCCACCGGCCTCACCGAGACCAAGGGCGACGACGTGGACGGTTACCTCAGGCTGGTGCGCCAGCGGCACCCGGAACTCGACGCCGTGCCCATCGTGTACGTCTCGACACCGGATTTCAAAGACGCCTTCCAGGATGGCTGGGCCAAAGCGGTCACCCGTATGCTGCAGGACTTGGCCGAACCCGGGTCGCTGATTCCGCGCCAGGTCAACATCCTGGCCGGATGCCAGTTGTCGCCCGGCGACATCGAGGAGATACGGGAGATGGTGGAGGCCTTCGGGTTGACGCCCATCATCCTGCCTGACCTATCTGGATCGCTCGACGGCCACGTGCCGGAGGAATTCAGCCCGACCACCATGGGGGGCACTTGCTTGGCAGAACTCCGCAGCATGGGGGCCTCGCAGTTCACCATCGCCTTAGGCGAGCACATGCGCCCGGCTGCAGTGGCCCTGAACGACAAGGCCGACGTGATGTTCGAGGTGATCGACCGGCTCACCGGGCTCGAAGCCAATGACCGTTTTATCGAGTTGCTCGCCGCGTTGTCGGGCAACGCGGTGCCGAATAAATACCGCAGGCAGCGCAGCCAGCTGCTGGACGCCATGCTCGACGGCCATTTCTTTTTCGGCGGCAAGAAGATCGCCATCGGCGCCGAGCCGGACCTGTTGTGGAACATCGGTTCCTGGCTCACGGAGATGGGCTGCGAGCTCGCCGCCGCCGTGACCACCACGCACTCGCCGCTGCTGGAAAGGCTGCCGGCGGAGGAGGTGCTCATCGGCGATCTGGAGGATCTGGAATTCAAGGCAAGCGGTTGCGACCTGCTCATCACCCACTCCCACGGGCGGCAGATGGCAGAGCGCCTGGACATCCCGTTCCTGCGCCTGGGGCTGCCGACGTTCGATC
>JAYSOL010000340.1:0-2033 GCA_043723045.1 Gammaproteobacteria bacterium
GAGGGCGGCAGGAAGGCGCGCGACAGGCAAAGATAAAACTCGGCGCGCGCGAGATTGTCCGCTGGTTTCGAATTCATGCGTCCAACGTAACAGAAAAAAAGGCGGGTCAAGCCCGCCCCGAAACCGGCCCGTCCCGTTTCTTGCGTCAGGACTTCTCCGCCGGCGCGGCCGACAGGTTGAACACCTTCTCGCCCACCGCGTAGATCGCCGCCGCCAGCGCCAGGCCCATGAACGCCAACACCCACTCTGTCACGGATGGGAGGTAGGGGATGAACTCAGGCATCCATGCGCCCTTGAACAGCGGCACGATCTGCCCGCCGATGACGTACTGGAAACGGTCGATGGCGATCCCGAGCAGCGCCAACGCGGCCGCGCTCAACTGCACCCCGGCCTGGCCGCGCATGGCCGGCAAGAGCATGAGGACGAGCGGCAGCACCAGCCCGCCCCACAGCGCCAGATGGAACCAGGGCGAGCCCGTGGTCCAGTGGAACACCTCGGCGCCGTCGACGTTGGTCCACAGCCCGGTGATGGTGCGCGCCGCCGCGGCGATCAGCATCAGCGCGAGGATCCCGGCGAAGAGCTTGGGCATCGCCCCGGTCATCAGCGATCGAAGGGCGCCGGGCATCGCCTCCTGCCTGAAGCCGTAGGCGAGGTAGCTCACCAAGATGGCCAGGGCGACGCCCGATCCCAGCGCCGCCATGAGGAAATGGACCGGCGCCAGTCCGTTGTACCAGAACGGGCGCATGGCCATCATGCCGAATATCAGCCCCAGCGTGGCGTGGGCGATCACCACCGCAACGAAGGAGGCTACCCCCAGGTTGCGCGAGGCGGAGCTCTCCCAGTCGCCGGCGTGCATCTTGTAAAACTTCCACAGCAGAAACACCATGTAGCCGAGGTACAACACGCCCATCCAGTTCATCGGCGAGGTGATCTGAAACGACAGCGGCAGCGCCCACAGCATGCGGAACGGGTGCCCCAGCTCGAAGGCGAGCGCGGCAAAACCGGCGATGAGCGTCGCCACCGCCAGCCACACGCAGCGTTTGGCCACCGGGTAGAAGGCGTGGAAGCCGAACACCATGGCGAGCGAAGCCACCATCGTCAAGCCCGTGGAGCAGAGCACGAGGAACACGTAGGTCGCCACCGGCAAGCCCCACATCACGCCGTCGCTGGTGCTATTGAAGGCGGCGTGCCCTTCGATCATCAGCATGTACAGCACGAATGCCGCCGTGACGGCGGTACCCGCCACCCCGGCGGTCAGCACAGCGCCGTTGTACGGCGCGATCGCATGAACGTTGTTTGTCATGTCCTCGGCTCCTCAGGATCGGGTCTTGGCACGGCTGCTCGGGATCGAGCCGCCCTCGCCGGTGAGATAGTAGACCTGCGGCTTGTTGCCCATGTGATCCAGCAGCCGCGTCCCGCGCTTGGCGGAGATGAGCTTGTTCACCTGGCTTGCCGGGTTGTCCAGATCCCCGAAATAGCGCGCCTTGGGCGCGCACACCCGCACGCAGGCCGGCACAAACTCCTTGAGCGCCGGGATGTCCTCGTCCAGGTCCGGCGTGCCCTTGGGCGCCTTGCTCACCTTGTGGTAGCAAAAGGTGCACTTGGAAACCACGCCGTTCGGCTGGATGCCGATGCCCTTGGTGGGGTCGTCCTGGGGCCCCTTGTAAGGCGGGTTCCAGGAGCGGTCGCCGCCGGCGAACACCTTGCGCACATCGGGCGCCACCACCTGCTTGGAGTCCATGTAGAAGCGCACGCCGTACGGGCAGGCGATCATGCAGTACTTGCAGCCGATGCACTTGTTCCAGTCCACCAGCACCACCCCATCGTCGGTCTTGTAGGTCGCCTTGGTCGGGCAGACCTCGACGCAACTCGCGTTCTCGCAGTGCATGCACGGGCGCGGCAGCCAGGTCATCTTGGCGTTCGGATACTTGCCTTCGGTGTAATAGAGCACGTCCTGCCAGTTCTCGCCCGGCAGGCGCGTGTTCTCCATCTGGCAGGCCGTGGTGCAGGCTTGGCAGCCGGTGCACTTTTCG
>JAYSOL010000341.1:0-2153 GCA_043723045.1 Gammaproteobacteria bacterium
CCGCCGCCCTGTCGGGCGCGACGTTGACCCAGTTCGTAGTGCAGGCGGCGCTCAAGGAGGCGCACGCGGTGCTGGAGCGGGAGCGGTTTATCCGCCTGAGCCGCCGTGATGCCGACGTGTTCTTCAAGGCCCTGAATAATCCACAATCCCCCAATGCGCGGTTAAAGAAAGCGGCTGCTGCCTACAAACGCTCGTCGCTGAATGCTCAGGATTGAGCTCTTAGGCCGTCGGCATAGCCGCGGAGGCTTTGACTGTGGTAACCCCGAGCTTAACGCCTACCTGCAACACACCGCCCGGCAGCACATCGACAAAGGCCTGTCGCGGACGGAGGTCCTGGTCGATGACGGGGCACCGGAGGAGATCCTGGGATACGTGACGATAAGCCTGGCGGAAATCATCGCCGACTCCCTGCCACCGGCATACGCCAAGAAGTACCCCGCCAAAGCCCATGGCGTCAAACTCGCCCGGTTGGCCGTGGCGCGATCCCGGCAGCGCGAGGGCCTGGGTGCGCTGATGATGGTCCATGCCATGCGCCGGGCACTGCAGGTGGCCGACAGCGCCGGGATCATCGGTTTTTTTGTGGATGCCAAGGACGAAGCGGCGAGCCGCTACTACCGCCGTTTCGGGTTTATCCCGCTGCCCGATGATCCGCACAAGCTTTTCATGCCGCTGACCACGCTGCGGCAGGCACTGGGTAAGTAATAAAGCGGAGATGATTTCTTTAGGCAACCTCTGAACAAGTGGCAAAGCCTATCAGGCTATGTTACCTCTCCCTCAGGGCATAGGTATCTACACAAGTCTCGTAGGTCGGGTTAGCGCAGCGTAACCCGACATTTTTTCGCGGACAGGGTGGGGCAGCGTCGGTGCTTCCGCCGCGTGGATGGGGTTTTGTTGGGTTACGCCCTTCGGGCTAACCCAACCTACGAAAGGAGGCCTCCCCTGGTTCTCCCCACTGACGTGGGCGTGGGGTGGTGGTATTAAAAGGCCATTGTTCACCAGCGCCCCTCACCCTAACCCCCTCCCCCGGAATGCACGGGGGAGGGGACTTGTTCAGAGGTTCCTTAGGGAATCTCAGTACATTCGTTGTACTTAACGCTGCCGTTTGCCGCAGAATTCTGTAAAATCAGCTCAATATAAATCCGCGAGCCATCGATCAAGGCCATCACCCGAGTTTCCTAATAACAATGCAAACATGGTTAGTCACCGGCGGCGCCGGCTTCATCGGCGCGAATTTTGTCCTGGCGGCGCGCAAGGGCCATCTGGCACGCATCATTAATCTCGACCTGCTCACCTATGCCGGGCATCCGGAGAATCTGGACAGCCTGCGTAATGATCGGGAGCATGTCTTCGTACAGGGCGACATCGGCGACGCCGCCCTGGTGGCGCGGCTGCTGGCGGAGCACCAGCCCGCGGCCATCATTAATTTCGCCGCCGAATCCCACGTGGATCGTTCGATCCTCGGCCCGCAGGCTTTTATCCAGACCAATATCGTCGGCACCCACACGCTCCTGGCCGCGGTCCTGCACCACTGGAAGGGGCTTACGGGCGGGGCGAAATCCGCCTTCCGTTTCCTGCACGTCTCCACGGACGAGGTGTACGGCAGCCTTGCGGCCGACGCGCCGGCGTTTTCCGAAACCCATCAATATCAGCCGAATTCGCCCTATGCCGCGAGCAAGGCCGCGGCGGATCACCTGGTGCGCGCCTATCACCACACCTACGGGCTGCCGACGCTCACCACCAACTGCTCCAACAACTACGGCCCGTACCAGCACCCGGAAAAACTCATCCCGCTGGTGATACTGAATGCCCGCAACCGCCGACCGCTCCCGGTGTACGGCGACGGCCAGCAGGTGCGTGACTGGCTGTACGTGGAAGACCACTGCAGCGCGATCAGCGCGGTGCTGGCCAAGGGCCGACTAGGGGAGACGTACAACGTCGGCGGCGATAGCGAGCGCACCAATCTGGATATCGTCCATACCATTTGCCGATTTTTGGATCATCTGTATCCGGAGGCCGGGCCCCATGCACAGCTGATTTCCCATGTCACCGACCGCCCGGGTCATGACCGGCGTTATGCCATCAATTCGGAAAAACTCAAACGCGAACTCGGCTGGCGGCCGCAGACGACGTTCGATGAGGGTCTGGCGCAAACC
>JAYSOL010000342.1:0-11387 GCA_043723045.1 Gammaproteobacteria bacterium
GCCGACATCGCCGAGGCCATGAAAAACGCCGATGCCGCCTGTTACGTCGCCAAGGACTCCGGCCGCAACCGCGTGCAGATATATCAGCAGCACGATAAGGAGCTGGCACAACGGCATGGTGAAATGCAGTGGGTCACGCGCATCAACCAAGCGCTCGAAGACAATCGCTTCGAGCTGCACGGTCAGCTGATAAGACCAACGTCGGATAAAACACTACAGCCGCATTGCGAAGTACTTATGCGCTTGCGCGATGAAGACGGGAAACTGGTACCGCCCATGGCCTTTATCCCGGCGGCCGAGCGCTATAACCTGATGCCGGCGATCGACCTTTGGGTCATACGCCACGCCCTCGAAACGCTGGCCGGGCAACGTGCCCAGGGGAACGCGACACACCTGACCTTGGCCATCAATCTCTCCGGGCTATCCCTGGGCAATAAGGAGATACTGACCTGCATCAAGCAGCTGATCGAGGAAAAAAACATCGACCCCGGGAGTCTGTGTTTCGAGATCACCGAAACCGCCGCCATCACCAACCTCGCGGCGGCCATGGAGTTTATGCAAAACCTGCGCGCCGTTGGGTGTCGTTTCGCGCTGGACGATTTCGGCAGCGGCCTGAGTTCGTTCGGCTATCTCAGCAATCTGGCTGTCGACTATATAAAAATCGACGGACATTTCGTGGTCAATATGCTGAGCGACCCGCTTAACCGCTCCTTCGTCAGCGCCATCAACGAGATCGGCCATGTCATGGGTGTCGCCACCATCGCCGAGTTCGTGGAAAGTGCCGCGCTCATCGCGGAGCTGGAAAAAATCGGTATCGATTATGTACAGGGCTTTGGCGTGCATAAGCCGGAGCCGCTGGCGGATTTCCTATCTTCGCCTCGCGCCGCCGGCACGCCGGCCTGAAGCGTCGCCTGGCTTAATGGCCGGTGGCTGCCGTGACCTTTTGCTGGAGCGGTGATCCACCGGCCCAGCCGGCATCACTCTACAGGATTTTCCAAAATGCCGATCGGTTCGATGCTGACCGCCACCCGATCACCCGGTTGCAGATAACGCGGGGGAGTGTAGCCCATGCCGACGCCGGCGGGGGTGCCCGTGGCAATGATATCCCCCGGCTCCAGGGTCATGCTGCGCGACAACGACTCGATCAGAGTCGGAATATCGAAAATCAGATCGGCGATGCTGGCATCCTGACGCAGCTCGCCGTTGACGCGGGTCTGTAGGCGCAACCGACTTACGTCAGGCACCGCGTCGACACTCACCAGCGCCGGCCCCATGGGACAAAAACCATCGAGGCTCTTGCCCAGAAACCATTGCTGGTGGCGGGTCTGCAGGGTACGCGAGGTGACGTCATTGACGATGGTGTAGCCATAGACATGTCCCATGGCATCGCTGCGCGTGATACCACGGCCGCCCTGCCCGATCACCACCGCCAACTCCCCTTCGTAGTCCACCGAGCGAGTGGCATCGAGCCAGGCGGGGATCGGTGCACCCGGTCCGATAACGGACGACGTCGCCTTAGTGAAAATAATCGGTTGCGTGGGAACGCCGTCCCGCAGGTCATCACTGCCGGCGACAAGGGAGCGTATCTCGCGGGCGTGGGCGCGATAATTCTTACCGACGCAGAACAGATTGCGCCGCGGCCGGACGATGGGCGCCACCAACCGCACCTGCGTCATGGGGCGCCGGCCTAATCCAACCGCCAACGCGCGCCGCGCCGCCGCCAGACCGGCCGCGCCGAGCGCGATGAATTCCGTCATATCGGCGGGCAAGTCAGGATCGGCTATGGTCAGATCGACCACTGCGTCACCTGCGCGATCGAGTACACCTACGCGATACTCGCCAGCGTCAAAAAAAGTAACCAAGTGCATGGTCCAACTCCATAATGGCTCTTAGCCAGGGCACTGCACGTTAATAATGGCTCTTAGGCAGGGCACTGCACATTAAACAGATAATTTTCAGCCGCGTTTTTCCCACTCAGCCTTGTAGGGTGGGCACCGCCCACCGGCGGAGGATCATCGAAGCACCATGTGGTGGGCGGTGCCCACCCTACCAATACGCACGCCTGACCCCCGCCTCTTAGTGCAGACCCGCCGCCGCCTCGGCTGCCTGTGCGGTCGCTGCCAGGCGCGCGACCACCCGGAACTGCAGGGAAAATAAACGCTCACCGATGATATCGCCGGCATGCTGCACCAAGCTGGGGGAGTCGGTCTGGAGCGGCTCAGCAAAGGCATAGTCGTTAAGCGTTTTCTGGCCTTCGCTGTGTTCGAACGGGTAAACCACGCCCCGTAGCCGGTCCTGGATGGTACGGATGCGTCGCACGCAGGCCTGCGTCGCCTGCGCGATGGCGACGCTCAGTTGCCGATTGGGCGGGTGGCCGCCCTGGTTCGCCAGCAGCGCGCCCAGGGCCTGGGTCTCGCTGTGCAGGGTCATGACCTCGAGCATCACGCCGCTGAGCCGGGCGGCGACCTCGAACAGGGGTCGCACGCTGTCCCATGTTGCGCGGGTTGGCACGGCGGCCGGTCCCGGCGCCAGGGACACCGCCAGACGCATGCGTTGCATGCCGGCGCTGACCAGCTGATTCAGCACCACGGATGCCTGCTGCATGAGAGAGCGCGCCTGGTCTTCCGCCTGCTGTATCGTTTCCGGCCGCGCGTCGCCAAGACCAAACTCCCGCGGGTCGATGTTGAACCCGGCGTGGACATAGGTTCTGGCCAGCACAATGTTGTTGAGCTTTTGCTCGCACTCGCCAAAGCGCCGGTAGGCCAGTTTGGCCTGGCCGGCGAGACTGCGCATCAGGTCGCTTTGTTTTTTCCAAGCCTGCACGATGGCGTCTTGTTGTTGAGCGTTCGGCGCCGACGACCCGTTGTTTTCTATCGGCGCGTACACGCTGAATGCGCCGGAAAAGAATAGGTCCAGGGCCAAATCGTGGCTGTGCTGTTCATCCGAGGCGACGCTGAATTCCTCCACCGGAGTGAGCTGCGACTTCGCCACATCGAACTTCAACTGCCGGCGGTAATAGCTGTAGGTACTGTCGCCCGACATCTCGGAAAACCTCTCCAACAAGGACCGCGCCGGCAGCTCAACCTGAAAAATCCCCGCGGCCTTTTCTTGCATGGCGTTTTCGATACGCTCTATATCGGTGGGATGGGTGTCGAACCATTCGCTACGCTGCAACTCCATGTCCTTCTCGATCTTTTCTCCGATGTTCTTCGGTTGCTGCTCCAGGGTGCGCACCACCGCCGCGGACAAGTCGCCCACCAGGCGCTGATGGTTCTCCCAGGACGCGCCGAGATTGCGCATGACCTCGGCGTGGGCCAGACTCAGGCGGGCCAACCGGATGGCCGTGTGTTTGAACGTTTCACTGCCCGCCAGCCTGGCTTCGTAACGATCGGCGTCAAACTCCATCTGGCGGGACATCAATGAGCCGATGGCGTGACCCAGCAGCATCAACGCCCACAGTATCCGGCGCGTGACAAACACCAACAGACGTGTCGTCTGCAGGGCAATCTGCACCGCGGTGTGTTCGCTCCCGGCGCTACGCTCCAACCATTCGTCCAGGCTGTCGCGTTGATACACCGCCACGGAGAACCAGTGATTCACCCGCCGGATGATGTGTGTGGTACGCATGCCGGCGCCCTGGGAAAAATGTCCGAACTCATGGGCAAGCACACCCGCCAGCTGCCGCGTATTGAGCCCGGCGATCAACGGCAGGCCCACCGTCAATACCAACTTTCTGGAAAAGAAACTGCGCATACCCTGATAGAAACCGGCGGACGCATTGACGTCGTTATTGATCTTGATGATGGCCGGGCGCGGCGCACCCACTGCATCACACACCCGATAAACAAACTTGAAGAAGCGCGGCTGCCGGCTCGGGACCAGGATGGTCTCGGCCTCGTTCCGACCGACGACGGCAAGCAGCGGCTTGAGCATAAAGAGCGTCAGGATGCTGCCCGCAACAATCGGGGTCGTGTAGGTGATGAAGGCGAAATAGACGGAACCGGAGCGGTGAAAAAGGCTGACGTTGTCCATGGCGTAGTACGCCGTGCCGTAGGCCACCAGGCTGGTCAACAGGACATAAAGGATCGGCAACAGCACCATCACGACCGACACCGCGACAATACCCAGCCGATACGTCAGCGGCACGCCCACCGGTTCCACTCGTCCCTTGAAGCCCGCCAGCAACGGGTCGACTTCCTCCGAGGGTCGTGCCGCTGACTTGGGTGTGTGTTTGGATCTGGACTTGGCCCTCGGCGGTGCCACCGTGGAATCCATGGTCGCGCCGCTCGCGGCGATTCTGGCCTTGGCGCCGATGTCGCGCAGCGCCCGTACATAGTTTTCCGCCTGCTCCCGGGTCAGCCCTGACTTGATAGTCACCGGCTGGCCGGCGAACAGCGGCTCGATCTGCGCGGGTTGCTTTTTAAACAGCGCGGCGCACCGGCGTTTGACCACGTCCGGCGTGTACCCCTCTTCCAGGTCGCCGGAAAAGAGCACCTTGTAGAGCGGGTTTTCCATGGGTCAGTGATTCGCGTAGTTATTTATTCTGGCGCCTATCCTACACGGGTTTCCGACCCCCTGGCCAGGAAGAAAACCGCGGGCGGCGTTTCACTCTTCCCCCACCAGCTCGCGCACCCTGCGACGTGCCTGCACCTCCTGCATCGCCGCGCTACGCCGTTCCAGAGCGGCTAGCAACTCCGCCTTGAATAGATCGCTGCCAAGCACCCAGTCCGACAACGTGGCCGTCTGGATCGCGTGCATGGACGACTCATCCAGCTGGGAGTGAAACAAAGCGCTATACGCCTCGCTGCGTGCGCCCCGGGTCGGTCCCAACACCTGGTACAGGGGATGATCGCTGATCAATGGATCGGATTCACCCAAGGCATGGGCGCGGTAGCTTGACCATGGGTAGTCCCCCGGGTAGACGACGCAGTGGGAGCGGACCGGATCCAGTTCGACGTAGCGATAACAGGCCAGGAGATAGCGCTCGCTGTCGATGATGGCCGCTTTATACCGGCCATCCCACAAACCGCCGGAGCGTTGGTAGGCGCTGTTCAGGTAGCGGGCAAACGAGCGCCCCACCTGTTGCAGGATGCGCGCAAGACTATCCTCGGCATGCGGGGTGATGAGCAGATGCACATGGTCGGCCATCAACACATAGGCGTGCACCTCGCCGCCGTAACGCAGGGCCGCGCTATGGAGACTGTCGAGATAAAACCGGTAATCGCGCTCACTGCGAAAGATGGCCTGAGCGCGGTGGCCACGCTGAAGAATGAGTTGCGGTTGGCCGGGCAACACAATACGAGGAAGACGTGTCATGGGCACCTCCTTGTACCAATGTGGGGACTACGGTAGACCCAACCCGCCTATCCCTGGGCGAGTACGGAATAAACAGTCTAGCGTGCCTGGACGGGCGAAGGCAATGCTATCGATAGGCCTTTTACTTATAAGCCGGGAGCAAGCCCCCGCACTCCCATGATCGCCCGACACATTATTTGCCCGTCACCACACTTGCCACCAGCAATGCCATGCTCTCCAGCGGGTCTCTATCCACCCGAAGACCATCGCGGTAAAACGCCACCAGCTGCAAGGGTCCACCGTTGAGTGCGCGTTGCGCGATGTGGTCCGGACTGATGGTGGCGCGTCCCAGGGCTTTCTGTGTGGGCCAGTCGATGGCGGTATACACCTGATAGATCAGCTCCGAGCAGACGATGGTGTCGGTGGTCTCCACGTCGAAGTTGAAATCGTAGGCCTTGCCCACCTGCCGCAGGGCCTGCAGGATGACCGCCGCCTTGGCAGCGGCGTCGAACTCCAGGTTGCGCTCGCGCAATATGGCCATGTCGTCGATATTGAGGAAGTGTTCCAACGGGTTCAGGGTCACCCCCGGACGCAGGGCCTCGACGATCAAGTGACCCTGGCGGATCGGTGCGTGGTATTTCGTCACCAGGGGGTGATTCCAAATACCCAGGGCCTTCAACTCCGGCTCGTTGCCGATCCAGATGGCCGCGTGTCCCCAGAAACCGGGGATCATCAGATCCGTCAGGCGAAACGGGGTTTTCTCCAGCAGTATGTCGCCGGCGCGCAACTCAAGCTGGATCGACGCGGTCATGGCCGGGCGCCGGTAAAGCTTGCCGCGCCGCGTCTCCACCAGGCCCACGGAGTTGCCGAAAAACATGCTGAAGAGGTTGAGCCCCTCCTTGCTCAACTGGTTAAACTCATCCACGCCGACGGCTTGCAGGAACTGCACCTGCCGGCCGACGACATACAGCGGCGAGACCTTGCGCGTCATGTTGTAGGACGGGCTTTGCTGGATCAATGCATCCAGGTAGGCGCGGTCGCTCTTGATGGACGCAACCATCGGCAGGGTCTCGGTCGTCTGTTCGTAAAAGTGTATGCCGGCGCGCACCCGGGCACGGTTGATCGGGGAATTGTAGGCCAGGGTGATGCGGTTGAGGATATCGCGGCCGATCCGGTAACCCTTGTCCGGGGCATTCAGGAAGCGCCGCAGTTTGGTGTCCTCGTCGAAGATCGACACCGCCAACAGATAGTTGTCGTACAACACCAGGGCCGCGGACAGGGACAACATGACACCGCTCAGCTGCTGTGACGGCGTCATGTGAACCTGCGCCAGGTTCTCCGGCGTCAGCGTCATCCAGCATTCGTGCGCCTCGGCCACGGCATACAGCTGCTGGCGCAGGGCCAGGTGCGCCTGCATGCCCTGGTTGAGAATATCGAGGTCGCCGCCGGACAGTGGCTGGCCCGCGCGCTGTTTGGCTTTTAGGCGCAAGGCCTCGGCGATGGTTTTCTCGCGGTATACCAGGGCCTGTTCCACCAGCGGCTGATACGCAGCGATCTCGCCGGCCAGGGCGCTGCCCCCCGCACTGTGAGCCGAGGCGAGATGGCGCATACAGGCGTCATCGACGGCGGCCGGCTGCGCGTCCCCCTCCGTCTGCGCGCCGCTGGCGGGCAGGTCGTGCACCGGCGACATGCTGCAAGCGGAGATCAACCCTGCGCCCAGCAGCGTACCAAGTAGCGTGAACAGCCACCGCCGTCTGTATTGAGTCCTGGGGTTTATCGGTAGCGCTGTGTTCATGCCTGCCCCTATGCGTTCTTTAATCGTGTGTGGTGATGGGTGGTTTATCATAACCCAACCCGTTGAGGTCTACCGCAACACAGTTTCCTCCACCTCACGAACCAGGCGCGGCATCCGGGCAGGTGCGACTACTAACTTACGTCGCTACCAGGCGGGCACTCATATTTATCGGTTTACGAAAATAATGGATGCTTGTTCTTGATGCATATAAACTTTCTGTCACACACCGGTATCACGTTGTGTGTCGTGGCGGTCATACGGTCGCGCGCCGAAGTAGCCAACGGGGTTCGCGCGTGCATTGCGCACAAGACCGATGTATCACGCGAGCCGTGTCAAAATTTCAGACAGGTTCACATCTTCCTTTCAATAATTCCGCCATTGGTCAACATCGGCCTAGCCCGCGAAATACGCGCCAGCGGATGTGGGTCACACGCATGCCGTGACGGAAAGTCCACTCCTGGCGTACAGCATGGCCCCTCACGATGATGCGACGTCCTCGGGGAAAATTTAACCGCGGGCGCCTGCTCCAGACCATGGAACTGAATTCAGAGGAATCAGTCAGAATAGTGGACAGTGGGGGCGTTTTTCACACTACAGTCTGCGGTATGCAAGGGTCGATGGGGGAGATCACCACTTTTCTCCCGGCTCGCCTGCGCCGTGCGCCAACCGACCAGTGGGCGCTGGCAATCCACACGTGGCGACGGCGCCTCTTGGATTCCCGCCAGGAAAAGTCTATAACTTAGCACTAGGGAAAACAAAGAGGATACGCAGGCAGTACACACTCCGCATGCGCGGGGTGAAGACGCACTGCCAGACACGCACAGCAGCGCTATGTAAGGAGGACAGTCATGACCGATACGACGTCCACATTTTCCAAGCTGATCGAGAAAGGCCGGGCCAGCCAGGACGCCCACGAATGGAAAGGATCCTTTCTTGAATACCTGGAGAAAGTCAAAGCCGATCCGGGCATTCCCAAACTCGCCCACTCCCGCCTCTACGATGTCATCACCCGCCAGGGTGTCTCCAACCTCGCAGCTACCAGCGACAGCCGTGTAAAACGCCTGTTCGGCGATGACCAGATAAAAGTCTACCCCTTTTTCAGCGGCGAATTCTTCGGCGTCGAAGCGACCCTCGCCCAGGTGGCGCGCTATTTTCATTCGGCCTCCATGCACGGCGAGGAATCGCGCCAGGTACTCTACCTCATGGGCCCGGTGGGCGCGGGTAAGAGTTCGCTGGTGGAACGCCTGCAGCGCGGACTGGAGCAATCGCCCCCGGCATACGCCATCGAAAACTGCCCCATGGCGGAAGAGCCGCTACACCTGGTGCCTAAGGCGCTGCGCGAAGAGTTTGAAAAAATGCTCGGCGTGCACATCGAAGGCGATCTCTGCCCGGTGTGCCGCCATCGCCTCAAAGAGGAATTCAACGGACGCTACGAGAACGTCGGCGTGGTCGCCGTGCCGTTCTCACGCCACGACCGGCGCGGCGTGGGCGTGGTGCCGCCGGTCGACCCCAACAACCAGGACACCTCGGTGCTGATCGGCTCCGTCGACATCTCCAAGCTGGACACCTATTCCGAAGGCGACCCGCGCGCCCTTGAACTGAACGGCGCGTTTAACGTGGGCAACCGCGGCATGACCGAGTTCATCGAGGTGTTCAAGAACGAACCGGAATACCTGCATACCATGATCACCGCGACGCAGGAGAAATTCATCCCCGCCCCCGGCCGCCACGGCACCGTGTATGTCGACACCTGTATCGTCGCCCACTCCAACGAAGCCGAATGGCACCGCTTCAAGGGTGACCCGACGAATGAGGCGTTTCTCGACCGCATCGTGGTGGTGAAGGTGCCGTACAACCTGCGCCAGTCGGAAGAAACCAAAATCTACAAAAAGCTCCTGGATCGTTCCGACTACCACGAGCACATCGCACCGCATACCCTGGAAATCGCCGCCATGTTCGCCCTGTTGACGCGCCTGGAACCGAGTAATAAATGCGATCTGACCACCAAGCTGCGTCTGTACGACGGTGAAGAGGTGGTGGAAAAGGGCAAGACCGTGAAGATCAACGTGCGCGAGCTGCGCGAAGAAACCCGCCGCGAAGGCATGTTCGGTATCTCGCCGCGCTTCATCATGAAGGCCATCGACAACGCCCTGGCGGAAAATCCCGATGGCATCAATCCCATCAACGTGCGCGAGGCCCTGATCGGCATGGTCAAGGCCGGCGATTTCTCGGACGACACGCGCAAAAAATACCTTGAATTCCTGCAGGATACCTTGCACAAGGCCTACCTGGAGATACTGGAGAAGGAAATCACCAAGGCCTTCGTTTACTCCTACGACGAACAGGCCGAGGCCTTGTTCCAGAACTATCTCGACCATACCGAGGCCTACGTCAACAAGAGCCGCGTCAAGGACCGCAACACCGGCGAGGACCTGCAACCGGACGAAGGTTTCCTGCGGTCGGTGGAGGAACAGATCGCCATCGTCGGCTCCGCCGCGCAGGGATTCCGCCAGGAGGTCATGGCCTACCTCTGGGCCAAGAGCCGGCGCAACGAGAAGGTCAGTCATAACTCGTATGAGCCGCTCAAGGATGCGATCGAGCGCAAGCTCATGAACTCGGTGCGCGAAATGAGCCGCGTCATCACCAAGGCGCGCACGCGCGACGAAGAGCAGCTGAAGAAATACACCGACCTGGTTCAGGCCCTGCTGGAGCGCGGCTACAACGAGCACTCGGCGGAGGTTATTCTGAAGTACGCCGCGAACAACCTGTGGAAGGACTAAACGCGCGCTGAACGGGACACGCCATGACCGACACCATCTTCCGCCCCTACTCGGAATCGGACGCGCTACGCTCTGACCGCTCGGCGACCGATCGCGTGCGCCACCGCCAGAAGGTGCGCGAGGCGATCCGCGAGAATATCGCAGACATCGTCGCCGAGGAATCGATCATCGGCCAGAGTCGCGACAAGGTCATAAAAGTGCCGATCCGCGGTATCAAGGAATACCGTTTCGTT
This sequence comes from Gammaproteobacteria bacterium, assembly GCA_043723045.1. Taxonomy (GTDB): domain Bacteria; phylum Pseudomonadota; class Gammaproteobacteria; order Acidiferrobacterales; family UBA6901; genus JANNJF01. The sequence goes on from JAYSOL010000342.1 coordinate 10,104, forward strand.
TTTGGCGACAACAGCCCACAGGTCGGCACCGGTGATGGTGATACCCAACCGGGCCAGGTCATCGGCAAGGCCGGCGACAAAAGCGGCCCCGACGGCGTGGGCGGCAACCAGCCCGGCATGGACTACTACGAAACCGAGATCACCCTGGAGGAATTATCGGACATCATGTTCGAGGATCTGGAGCTGCCGGACATGGAGCGCAAGAAACTGCGCGAGATCCCGGTGGAGAACGCGCGTAAACGCAAAGGATTCCGCCGTGTCGGTGTACGCGTACACCTGGACATGAAACGCACCGCCATTTCCCGCATCAAGCGCCGCATAGCCAGTCACGCCGCACGCGCCGGCAGCACGCCTCAGGACGGTGAGGAAAAACGTTTTCCATTTCACCGCGACGACCTCAGCTACCGCCGTCTGGTGACGGACGTACGCATGCAGTCTAATGCCGTGGTGATCTGCATCATGGATACGTCAGGTTCCATGGACACGATGAAGAAATACCTGGCGCGCAGCTTCTTCTTCCTGTTGCATCAGTTCGTGCGCACGCGCTATTCCAATGTCGAGGTGGTTTTCATCTCCCACCACACCACGGCGCGCGAGGTCAGCGAGGAGGAGTTCTTCACCAAAGGCGAGTCCGGCGGAACCATGATCTCGTCGGGATATATCAAGGCGCTCGAGGTTATCGAACAGCGCTATCATCCGTCGTTGTGGAATATCTACGCCTTTCACTGCTCCGACGGCGATAACTGGGGGCAGGACAACGCCACGACCATGAAATCCGCCTCCGACTTGTGTGAACTCTGCAATCTGTTCGGCTACGGAGAGATCAAACCGCTCAACTCCGGTGATTATGGCGAGTCCATGCTGGACCTCTTCGAGAACCTGCGTGCGACCAATTTTCATGCGCTGATGATCGAGAACAAAGAGGACATCTGGCCGAGTTTCAAGGCGTTCCTGTCACGCGAGCGCGAAACCAGCGTGGCGCGGGAACCGCTATGACACGTTCCTGGTCCATGAAAGATCTGGAACATTGGGACGCGCGCATCCGCGAGAAAGTGGAGGAATTCGGCCTGACGTGCTGCTCGCAGGAATTCGAGGTGTGCGACCACGAACAGATGCTCGGCTATATGGCGTACCACGGCATGCCGGCGCACTACCCGCACTGGTCCTATGGCAAGTCCTACGAAAAGCTCAAGACACTGTACGACTACGGGGTGTCAGGCCTGCCCTACGAGATGGTGATCAATGCCAACCCATCGCTCGCCTACCTGATGCGCGGAAACTCAC
>JAYSOL010000343.1:0-3043 GCA_043723045.1 Gammaproteobacteria bacterium
ACCGCTGGTACGCCCGGCGGCGATCGGCGACGTGCCCACACTCCACCACCTGCTCGAACTCTACGCCGCCAAAGGCAATCTCTTGCCGCGCACCTTCAGTGAACTCTACCGCCATCTGCGCGATTTTTTCGTTATCGAGATCGACGGCAAAGTCGTGGCCTGCGGTGCGCTCGAAATTTTCACCGAGGACCTGGGCGAAGTCCGAAGCCTGGTGGTGGATGAAGCGCACGAACGGCGTGGTCTCGGCCGTGTGATGGTCGAGCGCATCATCGACGAAGCCCGCCACATCGGCCTGACGCGCCTCATGGCGCTCACCTACGTGCCGGCCTTCTTCCACAAGCTCGGCTTCGAGACCGTGGCCATGGACACGCTGCCGGAAAAAGTCTGGGGCGTGTGCGTGAAGTGCTACAAGTACAACCAGTGTGACGAGACGGCAGTGTTGAAGGAGCTTTGCTAGAGATATCGGGCACACAGTTGAAGGTTATTAAAGGTGATGACAATCCCATGTTTAACCGTCGATCTTTCTTAAAGGTGATCCCAGCTACGCTGCTGCCGGTCGGACCCAATCTTGCCTATGGTTCATCAGGAGGTATGGACGTCTCGATTCCATATCAAACAGTACCACTTCAAAATCCGCCATTCAGGAACGAGCCTTTGTCGGAGTTTATTTCACGATATGTCGGCCAAGCGGATTGGCTGTCTGCCAGTGATCACATAATCAATACAAACTTAAAGGCGAGGCCGGAGAATTATGGAAAAATACTCTCGTCGGGTGATCGGATACCTTTAATAGTCAATCTGCCAGGGCAGAACATAAATCGGGCATGTACAACACTAGATGTCATCTTGGAGAATCGGTTGCCGGTTGCGGAAAGTTTCCGGCATACTGCAGGTGTGGATGAGATAATAACTCGCACAAAGGGTGCCGTAGTTTTATTCCCGTCACCAGGTCAAGTTACCTCTGTTTCAATTAACAAGTTCGTCTTTGATGTCCCCGGCAGAATTATTTGTGTAGCTCGTTTCAAGAATTTGACGAAAAATGATCCCCTGAAAACAAAAATATACGTTGCAGTTTCTCCGATAATTTTCCCCTTTACACTCAGGCCGTATAAATTAGTCCACTCTTATGAGCATGCGCTATCGGAATGTGAGCGTCTGAGGAATGCTAATTGGTCAGCCAGCAACTCGCTGGTAGATATCGAGAACTACGTGGCTACGTGCAAAGATGCTATCCGTAATGAGTAAGGCTCACAATTTGACCTCGCGTCCTAGGCCGGCTCAATAGGTCGGCGCGCGTGCCTCATGGTGCTGAGAGCTGGCCCCACCAATCTAAACAACCCGCTAAGTGGATTTCCTATTTATTCGGGGCATGATACCCCCAGGGAAATGGAGAGCCACATAAGCACGTTTTTTCACAAGCTCGGTTTTCAAACCGTGGCCATGGACACATTGCCGGAAAAGGTGTGGGGCGTGTGTGTGAAGTGCTACAAATACAACAACTGCGACGAGACCGCCGTGCTGCTGGAACTCTAGTGCTGGAACTCTAGTTAAGAATCAGCGCCAGCGTTCGCTGCCGTCAAACCCCGTGGGTCCGGCAACCGTGGCTGCCTGATCAAGTTTGCTACGCAACGTCTTGACCTCCCGGGCTGTAACCGCCGGCGCTTCATGCCCCCAGGCACTGCGAATATACGTCGCCACCGCGGCAACTTGAGCGTCGCTCAACTTCCAGTCGAAGGCCGGCATCGCAAACGGCGTCGGCCGCGCGTCGGTGGTCGCGGCGCGTGAGCCCTTGAGAATGACGCGGATCACGCTGACCGGATTCCCGGACTGCACGATGGCGCTGCCCTTGAGCGGCGCGAAGGCACGGGCCAGCGCTTCGCCGGAAGCCTGGTGGCAGGCCGCGCAGGCATCCACGAAAATGGCTTCACCGGCCTTGAGCACGTCCGGGTCGGACTTTGTCGTCTTGACGTCACGGCCCGCCGCGGGAAGATCCTTCAGGTACGCGGCGATGGCGTGCAAATCGGCCTCGTGCAATTTGGAGGTCGAGACTTCCACCACTTCCGCCATCGGTCCGCTCGCCAGCGCACGCGCATTACGACCGGTTTGCAGATACTCGACGATTTCATCCGCACTCCAGTTACCAAGCCCGGAGCGCCGGTCGCCGGTGAGGTTGGGCGCCAGCCAGTGCTCTATCGTGCCGCCCTGGAAGGCGGTGCTGCGTTTGTCCGCACCGAGAAAATTTTTCGGTGTGTGGCAGGCGCCGCAATGGGCAAGCGCCTCGACCAAATAAGCGCCGCGAGCAGGATGTGTCGCGGGGACCTTGTCTGGCGACAAGGGCGAGACCACGATGTCGGGACTTTCTTGGAAGAATAACAGCTTCCACCACCACATCACCCAGCGTTGATTGAGTGGCCAAGGGAATTTGTTGGGCGGTGTCACACTTTGAACAGGCGCAAGCGTATCCAGATATGCCTTCATCGCCACCGCATCGTCCTGACTGATTCGCGTGAAGTAAGTAAATGGAAATGCCGGATAAAGGTGGCTGCCGTTGGAGCTCTGGCCGTTATGCAGTGCGCGATAAAAATCCTTACTCGACCAATTGCCGATTCCGGTTTGAACATCCGGCGTTAGATTGCGCGAGTAAATTATTCCAAACGGAGTTTCAATAGGTCGCCCGCCGGCGTAGGGCTGTCCGTCGGCAGCGGTGTGGCAAGCCACACAATCGGCGGCTGTGGCGAGATAACGACCGCGCTCTACCAACGATGGAGAACTCTCTTCCGCACCCGCCGGTTGGCAAAACAACGCCAACAACAAAGTCACCATAAGCAAGCGCGAGTAAAGTTTCACGGCTTAATTCTGCGAATCAAACCAACGGCCCCGGACGCTTCAGATAACGGGTCGTGATCGCTTCCGCGGCACGGTACGCCAACGCGGCCACCGTGGCCGTAGGGTTGTAACCGGCATTCTGCGGAAACGCGCACGCGCCCATCACAAACACGTTGGGTACGTCCCAGCTTTGAAGATAAGTGTTCACCGCGCTGGT
>JAYSOL010000344.1:0-1924 GCA_043723045.1 Gammaproteobacteria bacterium
CGAAATCCAGACCCGGTGTAACCGCCACACCCGAGCGCTCCAGCAGCTCAAGACAGAATGCCTGGCTGTTGTCGGTAAAACGGCTGCAATCGGCATACAGATAAAATGCGCCCTGCGGCGTCAGTGGGATCACAAAGCCCAGCGCGCGCAACGCCGGCAAGAGAAAATCGCGGCGTTCGCGGAATAGCCCACGACGACGCTGCAACTCCGCTTCCACCTCGGGGGTGAAGGCCGCGAGTGCGGCATATTGCGCCGGTGTGCTGGGCGCGAGGAAAATATTCTGCGCCAACCGGTCGACCTCCGCCACATAGTCGGCGGGCGCCACCAGCCAGCCCAGCCGCCAGCCGGTCATGCCGTAATACTTGGAGAAGCTGTTGACGACAAACACGTCCGGCGAGTGGCTGAGGGCGCTCACGGCGTCGTCGCCGTAGGTCAATCCGAGATAGATCTCGTCCACGATCACGCGCCCATCGAAACCGGCGACGACGCGCAGGATCTCGGCCATTTCGCTGGTCGCCACCAGTGTGCCCGTGGGGTTGGAGGGCGAGGCGATCAGCACCGCGCGCGTGCGCGGCGTCCAGTACTGCCGCACCAGCTCGGCACTGAGTTGATAGCCGCTGGTCGCGTCCACCGGTATGAGCCGCGCCTCACCCTCGAACAGGCGCACGAAATGCCGGTTGCAGGGATAACCCGGATCCGCCATCAGCACCTCGTCACCGGGATTGATGAGCACACCGAAAATCAGCTGCAGGGCACCGGAGGCCCCGGGGGTCACCACCACCCTGCCCGCCTCCGGCCGGGCGGCGGGTGCGTAGCTCGCCGCGATGGCGGAACGCAGCTCCGGCAGACCGAGGGCCGGCGTGTACTGGGTATGGCCGTTCTGCAAAGCAGTAATACCGGCCTGCACGATCTGCGGCGGCGTGGGAAAATCCGGTTCGCCGATCTCCATGTGGACGATGGATCGCCCCGCGGACTCCAGCGTGCGCGCCCGCGCGAGGATGTCCATCACATGGAACGGCGCGATACGGGACATGCGCGTGGCAACGGGTCTCATCTTGCTCCCTTGGCGATAGTGATACAGGTCAAATCATTATAGTGGCCGTCGTGACAGAGTCGATAGCATCGTCACTCACGCCGGCTTGGGCAAGATCGAAGGCTGATGCATAATGAGGTGTCATGGTCGGAAAATACCTTACACAAACAAGCCAGGTTGCGGTACTCAGCAATAATGGTCACAAAGGAGAACTCCATGCGCCCTACTCCAAACCATCAATCACTGAGCTGGCCGATCCTGTCGAGCTGCCTGCTGCTGGCAACACTCTGGTCCGATCTGGCCCAAGCCATACCGGCGTTCGCGCGCCAATACGAAATGAGCTGCGCCATGTGTCACAACGCCTTCCCGCGCCTGAACGAATTCGGCGAGCACTTCCGCGATAACAACTACCGCCTGCCGGGGTGGAAAGAAAAGCTCACCGTCAACACCGGCGACGACATGCTGGCCCTGCCCAAGGCGCCGGCCTTGGCGCTACGCACCCAGGCCTTCGTGCAGGCACGCCAGGCGCGCCAGGTGAACGACACCTACAGCGGCTTCACCGCCAATAATGCCGAGGCGGATTTCCAGGCGCCTTACCTGATCAAGCTCCTGTCGAGCGCGCCCTTGTCGGACCATATTACCTATTACTTTTACGGCATCTTCGCCGAGAAGGGCGCCAACGGCACCGCCGTGATGGAAGACGCCTGGTTCCGGCACGATGATGCCTTCGGCAGCGGCATCGGCACCCTGCTGGGCCAATTTCAGATTTCGGACCTCATGTTCCCGCGCGAGACCCGCTTGCCGTTCCAAGACTTCATGGCCTACCGCTTTTCCGGCGTCACCTACCAGCGCGGCGTGATCTTCGACCGGGATATCGGCCCTTTCAGACTG
>JAYSOL010000345.1:0-5685 GCA_043723045.1 Gammaproteobacteria bacterium
CGGCGCGCCAGTCGCGTGCCAGCAGACGCAAGGCAAAGGCAAAGCGTTTCATGCGCCGGCACCCAAGGCCTGCGCCGACGGCAACAGCAGGCGACCGGATGCCAACCGTAGGCTGCGATGACAGTAGCGCGCCACGCCTTCATCGTGGGTCACCAGCACCAGGGTGGTGTGGTGCTCGCGATTCAGGGCGAACAGCATGTCGATCACGCGCCGACCGGTGGCCTGATCCAGGCTGCCGGTGGGCTCGTCGGCGAAGAGAATTTTTGGACTGGCGACAAACGCGCGCGCAATGGCGACACGCTGCTGTTCACCACCGGACAACTGATTCGGATAGTGGTGACTGCGCGCACCGAGGTCCACCTGCTCGAGCACAGCGTATGCGGCCGCCGCGGGCGATGCATGCCCCGCGAGTTCCAGGGGCAGCATCACATTCTCCAGGGCCGTGAGCCCCGGCAACAGCTGGAAAGACTGAAACACAAATCCGACGCGACCGGCGCGCAGGCGTGCGCGGCCGTCTTCGTCCAGGGTATTGAGCGCGATGCCATCGAGGGACACGCCGCCGTCCGTCGGCATATCGAGCCCCGCGAGCAGGCCCAGCAGGGTGGATTTACCCGAACCGGACGCGCCGACGATGGCCACCGCCTCGCCCGCAGCGATGGAGAGATTGATGTCGTCCAGCAGCAACAGGGGGCCCTCGGGGCTGTCCACCTGCTTGCTCACGTTTTGCGCCTGGACCATGGGCGTGGTGTAATGCTCATTCATGTGGAAACAAATTCTCCTGCTGACTTCCCTGCTGTTGTTCGGCCCGCCGGTGCTGGCGCGCACACCGGTGGTGCTGGTACTGGGCGACAGTCTGAGTTCCGGCTACGGTATCGATGTGAACGCCGGTTGGGTCAGTCTGTTGCAACAACGTCTGAAGCAGCAAGGCTACCCGTATCAATTGATCAACGCCAGCATCAGCGGCGATACCACAGGTGGTGGCCACGCGCGCCTGCCGCGGGCGCTGGCCTTGCACCATCCCGCCATGGTCATCATCGAACTCGGCGCCAACGACGGCCTGCGTGGGCTGGCGCTCGCTTCGATGCGTTCCAATCTCGCGGCCATGATCAAGCTGGCGCGCGCCCAAGGCGCCCAGGTCTTGCTCATCGGCATGCATCTTCCGTCCAACTATGGGCCCGCCTATACGGAAAAGTTTCATACCGTGTACTCGGACCTTGCCAGTGAGCTGAAGATTCCACTGGTGCCGTTTTTGCTGGAAGGGATAGCGCTCAAGCCGGAGCTGATGCAGGCCGACGGCCTGCATCCGCGGGCCGAGGCGCAGACGCGGGTGCTGGAGAACGTTTGGCCGGTGCTGAAACCGCTGTTGCGCGGACAGAACACCGCCGCACAAGCCGGCGCCGCCCCGGGTGTCGTGGCGCACTAAACATCACGACATTTGATAACACCGGGTTTGTAGGGTAGGCATTGCCCACCCTACGCTCAAAGACCTACTGCGGAGTGACTACAGCTCGTCCAGATGCGGTTCACCCACCGGCGGATACAAGTAGAACTGACGCCGCACATAGGCATACGGGTACTGCTGAAAGTGCTGACGCAGCAGCGTCTGTGGCGTCCGCAAGGGCACACGCCCGAGGCGATAGGCGTGAATCACTTCCAGCAATCCCGCCTTGTCCGCCGCCGGGAGCTGCTGCTTTAGGTAGCCCATGAGGTGCATCAGCACGTTGGTGTGGCGCTTGGCCGTGGCCCGGTGGGTAAGTGCCGCCATGAGCTGGCGGATGTAGTTATCCGCCAGGCTGTCCAGGTCTGCATGGCCCACGCCGGCCACGAGCCGGCCGATACGCCGGCAATGTTCGGTGCCGTGGGCCATGACCACCAGTTTGTGCGCCGTGTGAAAATCCACCAGGCGCGCGGCGCTCACGCCCTGAGCCGTCAGTTGTTGCCAGCGGTGATACACCAGCACGCGCTGCAGAAAGTTTTCCCGCAATAGCGGGCCAGCCAAATCCTCCTCCTGCGCCACCGGCAAGAGCGGCAACGCCGCCATAAAGGCCGCGGCATAAATACCACGGACGCCGCGGCGCTGCGCATTGCCCTGCAGTGGCACCCTGTCCACACCGCAGCTGGGCGAGCGGCTCTTGAACACATAACCGCTGATGTCGCCGAGTTCCCGCACCATGCGCTGGCCGTAGGCCGAGAGTGCTTGGGTGACGTCCAGGGTGTCGTCCGCCACGCCGCGCGCGCGCGGCGTGGCAGGGTTGCCTACCAATTGTATGGGCGGGCGCGGCACGCCCATGCCGATGGCCACCTCCGGACACAGTGGCACGAACTCGAAATAACGCGCCAGGGTGTCGGCAATAAAACTATCGCGCTTGTGCAGGCCGTCGTAGCGCACGTTGTTTCCCAGGAGACAACTGCTGATGCCTAGGCGTATCATGTGACGCACGGTTTTATCCGCCAGGGCTTGGCGCTATGCTGTCGAACAATGAATAGAGATTGTGTGCTCCGCGATGCCAGCCGGTCGCCGCAGCTCCTGCGCCCGGTGACGCTCACCCCTGTCTGCTGTGCACGACGCATATCGGCAAAATAGTACCTCTCGGACAATAATCGGTTGGCTGGAGTGGAGACACAGCGCACTATCGCGGATTGACACATCATACACCCTAGGAGGGATTAAGGATGATTACACTGGCAGGAACTTCCACATTGCAGGATACCCGTCGATTGGCGCTACGCGGCGGCCGTCATTTTCTGCTCACCGCTGTGTGCGGCCTGGCATTGACTGGGTGCGTGTCCTCGGGAAAATACGACGCCCTGATGAAAGAACACCAGGCCATGACGAAAGAGCAGGAGGCCCTGCGCGACACCAACACCACGCTGTCGCAGAATATCACCGAAGAAAAAAATCTGAGTAAGGAAAAGGTCGAGCAAAGCGCGCGCCTGCAACAGGAGCTGGATGCCATCAAGGCCAAGGCCGAGGAACAGAAGGCCACCTATGCCAAGCTGGTCAAGGAACTTTCCGGTGAGCTGGATACACGCAAGCTGACCATCCAGCAGATGAAGAACGGCATCAACGTAAATCTCACGGAAGACATCCTGTTCCCCTCCGGCTCCGCCACCCTGCGCGAGTCTGGGCGCGAAGTGCTGACCAAGGTGGCCGAGCAACTGCAATCGGTGCCATATCAAATCATCGTCTCCGGCTTTACCGATAACGTCCCCATCAAAGGCAGCCTGGCCGCCCGCTTCCCCAGCAACTGGGATCTGGCGGCGGCGCGCGCCACCAATGTCGTGCGCCTGCTGGAGCAGCAGAAGGTACCCGCCGTCAAACTGGTGGCCGCCTCCTATGGCGAGAACCAGCCGGTGGCGGACAACGAAACGGATGAGGGACGCAAGCAAAACCGCCGCATAGAAATACGCCTGCGGCCGGTGGTGTTGGAGAATGAAAAAGAATAAGTAAGTGCAACATCAGGCCGGAGGCGCAATGCTCTCCGGCCTGACACCTGTCGAACACCGGACAACGCACACCAAGGCTACAAACCTCCAGGGAACCTCTGAACAAACACTTGCCAGCTTCGTAGGGTGCGCCCTGCGCACCAGAAATTCTGCCCGTCGGCGCGACAGCAAAATATGAAAACCAACTTAATCAGAGCATCCTTAATGTAGCTGTAGGGTGGGCATCACCCACCCACTACGCACAGCGCGCAACACGTGGTGCACAAGCCAACCAACTTACCGTACAATACACCGCATCTTTCCAACCACGCCTGCCCATCAACCATGCCCGATCCGAAACACGCGCCGCACACACTGCGGGATGTCGTCCTCCAGGCCGCAGCGCGTCTCGACCAGGCGGACTTGAGTTATGGCCATGGCACCGACAACGCCCTGGACGAAGCCGCCTGGCTGGTGGGCCACACCCTCGGTCTCGCGTCCCACGAACTCGACCAGCACCTCACGCGCAGGCTCACGCCGGCGGAGCACAAGGCGGTGGATGAAATCATCGGTGCCCGCATCGCCACCCGCAAGCCTGCTGCTTACCTGCTGAAGGAGGCGTGGTTTGCCGGACTGCGGTTTTATGTGGACGAGCGCGTGATCGTGCCACGCTCACTCATCGGCGAGTCGCTACTCGATGGATTTCAACCGTGGGTTAAAACTGAAAATGTGCGACGCGTGCTCGACCTGTGCACCGGCAGCGGCTGTATCGCCATTGCCCTCGCCGAGGCCTTTCCCGATGCCCGGGTGGATGCGGTGGATATCTCGGCGGATGCCCTCGACGTGGCGCGCATCAATGTCGCGCACTACGGACTGGAACAACGCGTGCGACTGATCCAGTCCGATCTGTACGCAGCCCTCGCCGGCGAGCGTTACGATCTGATCGTCACCAACCCGCCCTACGTGGACAGCCGCGACATGACAGAGCTGCCGGCGGAATACCGGCACGAACCCGAGTTGGCCCTGGCCTCCGGCACCAGCGGCCTCAACGCCATCCTCCACATCCTGGCCGAGGCGCCCGCACACCTGCAACCCGAGGGCCTGCTAGTGGCCGAGGTCGGCAACAGTTGCATCACCCTGCAACAACGCCTGCCCACTGTTCCGTTCACCTGGCTCACCACATCCACTGGAGACGAAAGTGTTTTCATGCTGACGGCGGCTGAGCTGACGCAGTATCAACCGGTTTTTGCCGCGGAGCGGGCCTCCTTAAAGTAGCGACTAGTGTACACGCGGTCATCGACCGCTAGCGCCTGGCGCACTATCCGGCCATGCTCAAGAACATGGCCGGCGAACCCTTGCGCTGGCGCGACTTCATCACCCACACCGGCCATGCGCAAGACATGCAGGCGTGGATGACCGTGTGGCTGGTGATCGTCACCGACAACACCCTGCATCTGTTGATCAATTATTTCGCGATCAAGTACCTTTAGCACCTTTATCGTCTCTGCAAGCGCAGCGAAGCAATACCCTTGCCGCCGGGCTTCAAAGAAGGCAGTATTCTGTTTAATACAGTGTTATGCCAGCAACTCCTAGAACGAGACAAACGTGATGGAATTCGAATGGGATGAACGGAAAGCGGCAACGAATCTGAAGCACGCTAGCACGGTAGATTGGGGTGAATGAAATGAACCCCAACGACTGTGATGCGCCAGGTTATGTTGGGGTTCGCGATGCCCACCCCAACCTACCGCACTAACAAGTGCCCACTCAAAAGAGGAAAAATGATAAATAAAAGTCACGTTGCTGCATTTATTTTCACATTATTTCTCGCGCTTCCTGCATCCGCCGATCAAGCTGCATACATCTCCAAAATTTATTGATTAGACGCACGTCTTGGCGCCAAAAAACGCGGCGCGGTGGCGCGGGGCGGGGCCACTGCAACCTCACCGCCAATCGGGCAGTGAGGTATTACTCTCGCTTGGGGGCCGGCGTGGACGGATACCGAGGTCGCCCATGAATAAACCAAAAGATTTTACGATTCTATAGGAAGATTTGAAGAAATCGATCGGATAGTCGGGTAGCGGATTAAAATCAGCAAAACATAACCAAGCATTTCACTTTAAGCGTGTACCATGCCGAGGAACTCCGCGTTAAGCCTATGGAAAGTAGTTTGACATTTGCCAGCATGGCCGCACTGTCCGGAGTCATGATTGTTGGGGCCTTGATTCCCAGTGTTAGTGTATTGGCCGTATCAGCCAG
>JAYSOL010000346.1:0-3026 GCA_043723045.1 Gammaproteobacteria bacterium
TCCTGCCCACCGCCGCCGCCCGCCAGCAATACCAGGCGGACGAGATTGTCGAGCTTCCCCATCACGCCCTGATCCCCGGCCTGGTCAACACCCACACCCACGCGGCCATGTCTCTGTTCCGCGGCCTGGCGGACGACCTGCCGCTGATGGATTGGTTGCAGCAGCACATCTGGCCGGCGGAGGCGCGCTGGGTCAATGCCGACTTTGTGCGTGACGGCACACGCCTGGCCATGGCGGAGATGCTCAAGGGCGGCACCACCTGTTTCAGCGATATGTATTTTTTTCCCGCGGACACCGCCCACACCGCGCGCGCGGCCGGCATGCGCGCCGTGGTGGGTCTCATCATGATCGACTTCCCCACGGCCTACGCCCAGACAACCGCGGAGTACCTGGAGAAAGGGCTGGCCCTGCACGACGCCTTGCGCAATAGCGAACTCATCACTACGAGTTTCGCACCGCACGCGCCGTATACCGTGTCGGATGGTCCGCTGGAAAAAATCCGCACGGTGAATAACGAACTGAACCTGCCGGTGCACATCCATCTGCACGAAACCGCCCATGAGGTGGACGAGGCCGTGGCCAAGACTTTGCTGCGCCCCTTGCAACGCCTCAACCGCCTGGATCTGGTCAATCCCAATCTGGTGGCCGTGCACATGACGCAGTTGAGCGCGGACGACATCACCCTGCTGGCGCAGAGCGGCGCCCACGTGGTGCACTGCCCGGAATCCAACCTCAAACTCGCCAGTGGTTTTTGTCCGGTGCACACGCTGATGCAGGCCGGCGTCAACGTCGCCCTCGGCACCGACGGTGCCGCCAGCAACAACGATCTCGACCTGTTGGGCGAAATGCGCAGCGCCGCGCTCCTGGCCAAGGCCGTCAGCGGCGACGCCACGGCCCTCAGCGCCCACCAGGCGCTGCGCATGGCTACCCTCAATGGCGCGCGCGCCTTAGGCCTGGACGAGCGCATCGGCTCACTCAAGACCGGCAAGTCGGCGGACATTACCGCCATTGATCTGCATACCCTGGCCAGTCAGCCGGTGTACGACCCGGTGTCGCAGATCGTGTATACCGCCAGCCGCGATCAGGTGACCGATGTGTGGGTGGCGGGCAAACGCCTGCTGCACAACCGGCGGCTGACCACCCTGGACGAAGCCGCGATTCTAGAGAATGCCCAGGCTTGGCATGCTAAAATCACCGGCGAGATATAAATGTAGGGTGGATTAAGCGCAGCGAATCCACCAATTCGTACGATGAAGCGCCACAGGTACCCCTGCCATGCCAACCACCAGCAACGTCGATCAGGAAGAAATCGCCAAGTTCGAAAAACTGGCGGAACGCTGGTGGGACCCCACCAGCGAATTCAAACCCCTGCACGACATCAACCCGTTGCGCCTGGCCTTCATCGACGCGCGCGCCGGACTCAAGGGAAAGACCGTGGTAGACGTGGGCTGTGGCGGCGGCATCCTGGCGGAGAGCATGGCCGCCCTCGGCGCCCACGTCACCGGCATTGACCTGGGCGAAGCGCCCCTGGCGGTGGCGCGCTTGCACCTTAAGGAAACCGGCGTCGCCGTGGACTACCGCAACATCGCCGCAGAAGACCTGGCGGAACAGCAACCGGCGGGGTTCGATGTGGTGACCTGCCTGGAAATGCTGGAACACGTGCCCGACCCGGCCTCCACCGTGGCGGCCTGCGCGCGCCTGGTCAAGCCCGGCGGCACGGTGTTCTTCTCCACCTTGAACCGCAACCCCAAGTCCTGGCTCATGGCCATCGTCGGCGCCGAATACCTGCTGCGCCTGCTGCCGCGCGGCACCCATGACTATATGAAGTTCATCAAACCGTCGGAGCTGGAACGCATGTGCCGCTTTGCTGGCCTTACCGTACGCGAATTCATCGGCATGCATTACCAGCCGCTGACACGTCAGTATTCCCTCGGCCCCGGGGTGGATGTGAATTATCTCCTGCATTGTGAACGCAGGAATGACTGACATCCGCACGGTACTGTTCGACCTGGACGGTACCCTCGCCGACACCGCGCCGGACCTGGCCTATGCGCTAAACTGCTTGTTGCAGGAAAGCGGACGCGCGCCCCTGCCCTATGAGGTGCTGCGCCCCATGGCCTCCCACGGGGCCAGAGGCCTGATTGGCCGGGGCTTCAATCTCACACCACACGACGCCGGCTACGCAGAGCTTAGGCAGCGATTCCTCGATCTGTATGCCGCGAATCTGACCCGCAAGACGCGCTTGTTTCCCGGCATCCCGGAGCTGCTGGGCGCACTGCAGGCGCGCGGCATCCACTGGGGCATCGTCACCAACAAACCGCGCTTTCTTACCGATCCCCTGGTGGAGCAACTCGGCATCCGCGATGCCGCCGCTTGCGTAGTCAGTGGCGATACCACCGCCAACAGCAAACCCCATCCCGAACCCATGTTGTATGCCTGCCGTCAGGCGGGCAGTCAGCCGGCGGAGTGCCTGTACGTGGGCGATGCGGCGCGCGACATCGAGGCCGGGCGCGTCGCCGGCATGCAGACACTCGTGGCCCTGTTCGGCTACATTAGTCAGGACGATAGACCACAAACCTGGGGTGCCAGCGGCATGATCAACGAACCACGGGAAGTCCTTCAGTGGCTGTCCGCCCATGAGTGACCCGGGCGTGGTGCTCGGGCTGATCGGCGTAGCCCTTATCGCCGGCCTGCTGGGCTGGCTGCTGGCCAAAATGCGCTGCCAGAAACGCATCGTTGAACTGTCCACCACCCTGGACATCGAACGCCGTCAGGCCGACGACAACCTGCGCAAACTCGAACAGACCTTCGCCACCCTGTCCCACGACGCGCTCAGCAAAAACACCACGAGCTTTCTGCAGCTCGCCCAGGAGTCCCTCAAGCAGTTTCACGTGCAGGCGCGCGGCGACCTGGAGCAGAAGGAAAAGGCCGTCGAGAATTTGGTGAAGCCGATCCGCGAGGCGCTGCAAAAAACCGAACAGCAGATCGGCCAGATCGAGAAGGAACGCAAGGAGGCCTACGGCGCC
>JAYSOL010000347.1:0-2899 GCA_043723045.1 Gammaproteobacteria bacterium
GAAGGACAGGATGAGGGCGGTTTTGACGCTGCTGCCCCTCACCCCGGCCCTCTCCCGAAGGGAGAGGGAGAAAATACTACGCACTATTTGTCGGTCGGATCAGTAAAAACGGGAGCGAGCTCCCGCACTCCTTACCGGCATCAATCGAGCGCAAACTTCTCGGTATAATTCTGCTTCAACGCCGGGTTCTGTTCTTCCTTCACCATGCGGTAATTGCCCACGTACAACTCGTCCATCTCCGTGCCCATGAAACAGCGGAACGCGTCTTCCGGCGTGCACACGATGGGTTCGCCGCGCACGTTGAAGGAGGTGTTCACCAATACGCCGACGCCGGTAATCTCTTTGAAACGGCGGATGAGGCCGTGATAACGCGGGTTGGTGTCCGCGTGCACGGTCTGCACGCGTGCCGAGTAATCCACGTGGGTGATGGCGGGTAGATCCGACTTCGGTACGTTGAGCAGGTCGATGCCGAACTTCTTCTGGTCTTCGGCGGACAGCGCCTTGCGATGTTTCTGCGTCACTGGCGCCACCAGCAGCATGTAGGGGCTGTCGCCGTCGAGGTCGAAGTATTCCGCCACGTCCTCGCGCAATACCGACGGCGCGAAGGGGCGGAAGGACTCGCGGTACTTGATCTTGAGGTTCATCACCGACTGGGTCTTGGCCGAGCGCGGATCGCCGAGGATGCTGCGGCCGCCGAGGGAGCGCGGGCCGAACTCCATGCGGCCCTGGAACCAGCCGAGGACTTTTTCCTGGGCCAGGGCCTGGGCGGCCTGGTCGAGCAGCGTGTGTTCGTCCAGGCGCTGCACCTTGGCACCGGCGGCGGCCAGGCGCTGGCCGATGTCGTCATCATTAAACTCAGGACCCAGATAACTGCCGCGCATGGCGTCGCGCGCGCCGTTCAGCTTACGTTCTTTTTCCTGGAACAGATGGTAGCCGGCGAGGGCCGCGCCCAGCGCGCCGCCGGCATCGCCCGCCGCCGGCTGGATCCAGAGGTTGTCGAACACGCCGCTACGCAGCAGCTTGCCGTTGGCCACGCAATTGAGCGCGACACCGCCGGCGAGGCACAGGTTGCCCACCTGGTATTCATCGCGCATACTGCGTGCCATCTTGAGCACGATGTCCTCGGTCACGTCCTGGATGGACGCGGCCAGGTCCATGTCCATCTGCGTGATCTCGCCTTCCGCCGGACGCGGGCCGCGACCGAACAGGCGATCGAAGCGCTTGTTGGTCATGGTGAGGCCGGTGCAGTAGTTGAAGTACTGCATGTCGAGGCGAAACGAGCCGTCGTCGCGGATGTCCACCAGGTGCTTGCGGATGAGGTCGGCGTACACCGGCTTGCCGTAAGGGGCGAGACCCATGAGTTTGTATTCGCCGGAATTCACCCGGAAGCCGGTGAAATAGGTGAACGCCGAGTACAGCAGGCCGATGGAGTGCGGGAAATGGATTTCCTTGAGCGGTGTGATGCGCTGGCCGTCGCCCAGCATCACCGAGGTGGTGGCCCATTCACCCACGCCATCCATGGTGAGGATTAACGCCTTTTCGAACGGCGAGGGATAAAACGCCGAGGCGGCGTGGGACAGGTGGTGTTCGGTGAACAGCAGCTTTTCGCGCGTGAAGCCCGGATCGATTTCCTTCAGGTGGTCGATGAGCAGACCCTTCTGGAACAGCTTTTCCTTGAGCCACACCGGCATGGCGGTGACGAAGGAACGGAATCCGCTGGGGGCGAAGGCCACATAGGTCTCCAGCAGGCGCTCGAACTTGAGGAACGGCTTGTCGTAGAACACCACGTGGTCCACGTCCGCCAGGCGGATGCCGGCCTCCTGCAGGCAATAGGCAATGGCCTTCGTCGGGAAGCCGGGGTCATGTTTCTTGCGGGTAAAGCGTTCTTCCTGCGCCGCGGCCACGATCTCGCCGTCGCGCACCAGGGCGGCGGCACTGTCATGGTAATAGGCGGAGATGCCCAGCAGCCACACGGCGTCGTCTCCGGGCGCTTAGAACAAGGTGTAGATGAATGGCGCGACCGCGCTGCCCTGCACCAGTACCAGCAGGCCACCGAGCAGCAACAGCACGAAGACGATGGGCAGCAGCCAGAATTTTTTGCGCACCTTCATGAAGGTCCACAGCTCTTTGAGAAACTCGGTCATGAGAATTGATCCCGCATTGATTCGGTGGTCCAGTTGGCGTCGCGCTGTACCCAGTAGCTGCCGCTGTGCCGCAGGCGGCGGCTGAGCAGGTCACGGCCCAGGGCCTTCATCAGCAGCGCGGTGGGCGTGACGACGATGAAAAATATAAAACCCAGGATGATCTTGGAGTTGACCCAGCCGAGGGCGTGGCCGATGGCCATCCATAGGCGGTTGAGCGGTGCCAGCACGCGCGGCAGGAACAGGCCGAGGGCCAGGCTCACGCCCGCGGCGGTGAGCCAATAAACCTGGGGGGCGTGCAACGGCCACAGCGGCCAGAAGGCCACGAGGGTGAAGAATCCGGCGAAGACTAGGCCGAATTGGCGTTCTGCCTTATATACCATTTCTATCTAGGATCCCTGCTGACCCGGAAGCGAGTGGGCATCCGGGCATATAGTTAACGTCAAAGGGGAAATGCGGGTGAATTCTAGCAGAAACCCCTATGATGGCAAAATCGTCGTCCGTTGCGTGATTTTTGGCCACAATTGGAGGGTGCGCGGTCGCGCAATGACAGTGCATACCTTCAGCGAGCGAGCAGCGTCTGGACCCATCCCAGGGTCGCCGCCAGGGCGCCGCGATTCTCCTCCACCATACGCCGCCCGGCCTCGCCGGTGGCAAGACGCAGAGAAGGATCAGCGAGAAATTCCGCTACCGCGGCGGCCAGACCGGCCACGTCCGCCACCTGCCGCCCGGCGCCCCTCTCCAGGATAAGGCGGCTG
>JAYSOL010000348.1:0-2452 GCA_043723045.1 Gammaproteobacteria bacterium
CCGAGCATATCCCGATCATGGTCGTGGCGGTTCTGGTCACCGTGGCCGTCATGCTTTTCGCTGCCACGCCGCTCGCGAACTTCATACTGGCGAATCCCAGCATCGTCATGCTGGCACTGGGTTTTCTGCTGATGATCGGAACTACGCTCATCGCCGAGGGTTTCGGCGCACACATACCTAAGGGCTATATCTATGCGGCAATGGCATTCTCAGCATTGGTCGAGGGCCTAAATATGTGGTCGCGGCGGGCGAAAACGCGCAGTCCCGGGCCTTAGGCCCGGCAATCCGTCTGCGCCTTCGGTCACCGGAAGAAAATTTCACTAAGGCTTTTTTTGGGGGCTTAACATGCATCATCACGTAATCGCGCTGGGGTTTTTTGCTCTGGGTTGTGCACTTAACAACGCCTATGGTGCAGCAGGAATTGTGGACGACAGTCGCCTGCTCAAAGCACAGACGGATTCGCGCAACTGGCTGAGTCACGGCCGGGACTACAGCAATCAGCGCTTCTCACCACTCAAGCAAATCAACAAGGGCAACGTAAAGCGCCTTACCCCCGCCTGGACGTTTAACAGCGGTGTGTCATCCACCTTTCAGACCACGCCAATTGTTGCCGACGGCGTGATGTACCTGTCGCTGCCGTTCAACCACGTCGTTGCGCTCGATGCCAAAACGGGCAAGGAGTTGTGGCGCTACAAGCACGCACGGCGGACCGAGAAAATGTGCTGCGGCCCCGCCAATCGCGGCGTGGCGGTGGCCTACGGCAAAGTATTCATCGGCACGGTGGATGCACGTTTGATCGCCCTGGACCAGAACACCGGACGGCCGCTCTGGGATATTCCCCTGGTCGAGGATCTTGACCACACGGCGGAGAATATTGACCACCTTAGTGCCGACGATCCCAAGCGCAAGAAACGCGTAAGCGGGACTACCGGCGTAGGGGCGAACATGGCCCCGCTGGTTTACAAAGGCAAAGTCATCATCGGCATCACGGGCGTGGGATACGGGCTGCACCTCGAATCGGAACGCGAGGGAACGCCACTCGGCGCCGTGGTTGGCATCGCGGGACAGAGCCAGCGGGCGGGCTTTTATGCAGCGTACGATGCCTATACGGGAAAGAAAATCTGGCAATTCGACTCCACGCCGACGTCGGGTTGGGAAGGGCAGTTTCGCGAGACGACCCCTGACGGTGCCCAGCTGTATCGGGATATAGCCAGCGAGCGAGCGGCGCTCGCAAAGTTTCCGGACGCGGCAATCCGCGGCGGTGGGTCGGCTTGGACGACGCCCGCCATCGACCCGATAGCAAATCTGGTTTATGTCGGTGTTGGCAATCCGTCGCCGCAGATGGACGATTCGACGCGGCCGGGGGACAACCTTTATACGGTGTCGCTCGTTGCCCTTGACGCCGACTCGGGCGCAGTCAAGTGGCACTATCAGCAAGTCCCGCACGACATGTGGGGCTACGACCTGGCCAGTCCGCCCGTGCTGTTCGAGGTGGTCAAGGGATACGACACGATCCCGGCCGTCGGACAGGCGGGCAAGACAGGGTGGTTCTATGTGATGGATCGTCGCGACGGCCGCTTGCTGTTCAAGTCCGAGGCTTTTGTACCGCAACAGAATCTGTTCAAACGGCCCACCGCGGAAGGCATCGAGATCGCGCCGGGTGGTGCCGGCGGCGCCAGCTGGTCGCCGGTTTCGATCGACACCCGTAGCGGGCTGGCCTACGTCGCCGGACTACACTGGCCGATGCTTTACACGGTGAAGGAAATTCCAGCAAGTGGCGACAAGGCCGCGCTGCGGTACACCTCGCTGGAACCCAGCGGGGGCCCGAGCTGGGGCGTGCTGAGCGCCATTGACACCAAGCGCTCCGGAAAGATCAAGTGGCAAGTCAAGACTGCGCAACCGCTGGTCGGGGGCGTGCTCGCCACCGCGGGCGATCTGCTTTTCATGGGCGAGGGAGATGGCCATTTCAACGCCTACGACTCCGGGACCGGCAAGTTGCTCTGGCAGGCCAAAGGTAGCGCCGGCGTAAATGCACCGCCCATCACTTACCAGATCGACAACAAGCAATACGTCGCGGTCGCGGCGGGTGGCAATGTGCTGTTCGGATTCAAGCAAGGAGACGCAGTGATGGTGTTCGCGTTGCCTGAGTAGGTGTCGCCGTGGTTTTTGCGCCGTGGTCTTGGCGCCGTGTCCTTGACGCCGTGTCCGTTGCACTGTGTTTTTGGCACCGTGTCCTTGGCACCGTGCTCCTTGGCGGTCGGGGAGGCATGGCCACGCCGCAGCAAGCGCTGAAAGCGATCACCCTGGTAACAGCCAGCACTGCTAAGACTTAGGCGCGACAGCCGCAGTGCGAGCATCGACGCGCCAGAAGCGGTGAATTCCCGCGCCGCCTCAACCCTCCTTACCCCCCAACTCCTCGTTCCCAAAACGCCGCGTTCCCTAAACAGAGTGG
>JAYSOL010000349.1:0-3865 GCA_043723045.1 Gammaproteobacteria bacterium
CGAAAGTTTCATGACGGCGCTCGACTCCTATTTTCTGGATGTTGGACGTTTCCCCGCAACCCAACAGGGACTCGCCGCCTTGCGCACACGTCCCGAAGGCGAAGCAAAATGGAACGGACCCTACCTCAAGAAAGAAATTCCCTCCGACCCCTGGGGCCATCCTTTCATCTATCGTTCGCCGGGCCGCAATGGCGGTTACGAGATTGTCGCGCTGGGTGCCGATGGTAAGGAAGGTGGAGACGCTGATAATGCCGATATCAATAGTTGGGAAGGGCAGAAGTAATCAACGCGGTTTCACCTATGTGATGCTTCTGGTGGCGGTGATTTCGCTCGGAATTATCATGGAGGTGGCGACGATCCATACTTCGCGCGTCCAACAGGCGGAGCGCGAGACGGAGTTATTGTATAGGGGCATGGCGTATCGCAACGCCATCAAGAGTTATTATGAAACCGGCAAACCGGTCAAAAAATACCCAAAGTCCTTGGAGGATCTGATCAAGGACCCACGTTCCGCACACAAGCGGCACCTGCGTGCGCTTTATCCTGACCCCATGACCAAGGATAAAACCGAATGGCTCTTGATTCGTGCTATCGATGGCGGTATCTCCGGCATTTCGAGCACGAACAAAGCGACCCCAATCAAGTCAGCCAACTTCCCGGCAGGTTTGGAGAAACTTGAAGGCGCCAAGACCTATGCCGACTGGATTTTCGAGTATGTTCCGTCACAGATTCCGGTACCGGCAAAACCTCCCGCGACACCGCCGATCGTAAGTTAATTTACTACTTGTCAGGCGAGTGATGTATAGCAGCTCAACTAACTAGGTCGTGGACGGTATTTCTACGGAAGCATATAGGCGCTGTTCTGCTTCAGGATGTATCGATTCTCAATCAGATGACAGAAAGTGAAAGGAGGTAGAAGAGTAGGGTTACTTGCCTAATTTGGATAATGTATTGATGTTATGGGTTATGTAAGGAATTTTGATGAATTTGATATAGACCAAAATCGTATGGATACCGGGATTAAGAGTAGGCACATTCCATGATGTGTCAAAAGCGCGTATGTATGTTTTTTTGCCGTAACATTTTAGCTGTTTCTACTCTGCAACACTTGCGTTAAGTTAAGGACTTAAAGCAGTTATTTGAATTGGTTTGATAAACACCAGTCTTTAGCTTATGGCTACAGACGATCCATTTTCACGCAGCCATCCCCTGGATTTTCACCAGCCTCAGGTGAAGTAAAGTGTTAAATGTCGCCAGAATTCAGCCTTCGCCAGCCAAAGGTCTGTTGTGCCGGATTTTTTACCCTGCCATACTCCCCAAGCGAGAATGAGCAGGGAAGACGATGGCGCCAGGAAGGCCGCCTACAAGTAAATACCATAAAGCAAAAATTAAGACAAAACGTAAGGGAGTGTGTATGGTCGGCGCAGTGGGGCGCCCCATTGGAAAGGGGACATCCTCTCTATTCACAATAGCGGCATTGGCTGGCTGGATGTTTGTCCAGCCAGCTTTGTCGCGCGCGTCCGACATTCAAGCATCAGATCGACCAACAGTCGGTCAGTCCGTCGCAGGCGAAGTTGCTGGGAGCAGTAATGTTAACAGCAATACAAGTGTCCACGATTTGTCGAGCACCGATCGCGACACGCTACAAAAACAAATTGTAGAGGCACTGGCGGCCGGTAAAGATGCCGCGCGACTGATTGAACGATTCAAATCTCTCCCTGCCTCGGGTTCCCGCAACGCGAGCCCTAACCGCAGTAACGAGGCCGCCGACCTGCAGGCAGCACTGGTGGCTTTTGAGCTGTCCTTGCGCGACGCCGGCAAGCAGCGTGATCTGTCGGCAGCCACGATCAAGTCGCTGTCGGTTGTGTACGAGGCCTTGCAGGCCCATCATCTGCTCTTTTTACAGCGCTTTGAGAACGTCAAGGATCAGCTTGCGAAAACAGGCGCATCGGCTGAATTTGAACAGCGTCGTGACGAGGCGTATCAGCGCTATGAACAACGGATCGCGGGGCTCAATGCAGCGCTCGCAGACACTCTGGGGGCCGTGCAGCGCAACCATGATTTGCCGGCGCTGCAGACTGTCGAGTTCCGTAGTCGAACGTTGCTGGCAGTGCGCAAGGCAACAGCGTATATGCAGCAGTACAAGAGTCGTGCTCCAAACCCGCTTTTGCGCGTCTCGGTGCTGCCATATCGTCAGGCAAAACTGGCACAGCGTGCACCGAAGTTGACGCCTGTCGTTGTGCCCAGTTACAAAAATTCTTCCGATGCAGTGGTGCTGCCACTGCCCGCGGACACGACCGCCACGGTCGATGCGCCACTTTCCGAGGAAATCCTGAGAAAGGCCAGGGCGCTTGATTATGATTACGTGCGCATATACGAGTTTGTGCGCAACGAAATCCGCACCGAGTGGTATGCCGGTGGCATGAAGGGTGCCGTCGGTACGCTGCGCCAGAAGAGCGGCAACGATGTCGATCAGGCCAGTCTCCTGATTGCATTGTTCCGCGCCAGTGGAATGCCGGCCCGCTACATACATGGTGTGGTCGAGTTGCCGATCGAAGATGTCATCGCCAGCATCGGTGTGAGCGATGCGGCGCAGGCAACCACGGCGCTGACGCGTGCCGGTGTCGCATACAACCCGGTAATCCGAGGAGGCCGGGTCGCCGCGGTCAACGTCGAACATACCTGGGTCACGGCGTTTGTGCCGTACACGAACTATCGCGGTGCCGTGGTCGATGTCTCCGGCAAGACCTGGTTGCCACTGGCACCCGCATTGAAACGCGTCGATGTCACGCTGCCAACCGGCATCCTGCGTACGATGGGCCTCGATACCGGTGCGTTGGTGTCGTCCTATCTCGAAAACGTCCAGACCGAGGATCCGATAGAGCGCCTGCGGCGTGAGGTGGGTGATTATCTCGGCGTGAACGGACAGGGCCAGACCTACGCCCAGCAATTGGGCGCATCGA
The DNA here is from genome assembly GCA_043723045.1 of Gammaproteobacteria bacterium. Classification (GTDB taxonomy): domain Bacteria; phylum Pseudomonadota; class Gammaproteobacteria; order Acidiferrobacterales; family UBA6901; genus JANNJF01. The sequence continues at coordinate 2,964 of JAYSOL010000349.1, forward strand.
CTATCGCCAGCGAAAACATCGGGCTCATCCCGAATACATTGCCAGTGGTCACCGTCGCGGTTACCGGTGAGGCGGCCGAGCTCGCCGATGCCTACCGGCAACGCGTGCGTTTCGTGGTGCGCCAGGGCACCGGTGACGTCGATCGGATTATTCTCGACTACCGTGTCCCGCTGTCCGAGGTGGCGAGCGAGCGCGTGACGCTCTCTTACATCCCGGCGACTGTGGATGACCACAAGGTCGCCAACCAGTTCGGTGGCCTCGACTACGTGCCGGCCTATCTCATCAAGCTGCGGCCGCAAATCAAGATCAATGGCCGGCAGAAGTCGATCGGCGAGGACAGCATGGACACCGGCGTCTCGCACCGCCTTGAAGTCCACTTGTTGGCGCCCGGCACGAGTGAACGCATCGATTCGGTTGTGCTCTCCGGCAGTTACCACGCAATTGGTTTCTCCGCGCAAAACGTTGCGCAGAATATTCCGGAGAGCGACCCGGCCGACACCGAGTACACCGCCGCCAAGCTGTTGCGGCAGATCGCGCTCGATTACAGCGACAAATGGAACAAGGCCGAGAGCGAACTGGCCGGTCTTCTGAACGTGGCGCTGGTGCGCCCGCTGCCGGCGGTAGCCATTGCCAGCAACTCGCACAAGGTGAACATGGTGCTGGGTCGCCCGTACCAGCTCGAGTGGCAGGGCGTTACGCTCGATGCGGCCTTCCGTGTTGCCGAGCCGGTGGCGCGTACCGCGGACAGCACCACGGCCAAAGACTGGATGCGCCTGGCGTCGCTGCACGGTTCGATGCTCGAGCATAAGGTGTTCGAGCAAAACTTCCTTGTGAACAGCATCTCGGCCGACAAAGGCCTGGCGCTGGCGCGCGTGCAGAATATTCCGGTTGTGAACATCACC
>JAYSOL010000350.1:0-3161 GCA_043723045.1 Gammaproteobacteria bacterium
CCGGCCTGCGCCGCCAGATTCATCACCGCGTCAAACTTCTCACGCTTGAACATCGCTGCCATACCGGTGCGATCGGCAATATCGAGCTTGTCGAAGGTAAAGTTTTTATGCCCGGAAAAGCGCTTGAGGCGCGCCTCTTTGAGAGTGACATCGTAGTAATCATTCATGTTGTCGACGCCATAGACAGTATCGCCACGCGCCAGTAAGCGCAGGGCCAAGGTGGAGCCGATAAAGCCGGCGGCGCCGGTGATCATGATTTTCATCTATAGCCTTTAATTTATAATGAATGGAAACTCTGAAGGTAATCAGAGGTTAACTGGGACGCGGGAGCTTGAAACGTTGACCCCGAAAACGCAGAACTACCCCATCTTGAGCGATTTCCTCGACCATCACTCCCGCTTGAATTCGTTCTCCCTGCTGCACCGAACGATTATTTATATAAAGGATACGCTGGGATGCAACCGGAGAATAGACATGGATATTAACCTCCAACGGCGGGAGGCTGCTGCGAAAGACTTCCGGCAAGCTGCTTAACCAGGGCGCTTCATCGGACTGCAGGGCGGCTGCCTCCTGAGGGCTTGTTGTCGGCGATTTTGGGGCACTAGGGCGAGGCGCACGACGTGCCTGATCCAACAAATCTTGCGCCGTGTCCACCCGTAATGACGGCACATATATAGGTGTCGCCGGCGCGGCGGAAGGACTGCTGTCTTGCAACGAAGACACAGGGTGTGCCCCGCTCTCGGCTTTTTTGGTATGAATCAGGTTGAACACCAGCACGCCGATAGCAACCACCAGCATGAACAACGCCGCCCCGACGACAAGCGCAAGCCAGGTGAAGCGCGGCCGGGTATCGAGCGGGGCGTTGTGGAAGATTAAATCGCGCCCCAAGCTCCGCTGGCGTTCGGATTTCTTGAGTGCATCCAGGATCGAGGACATAGTACTTTAGGGTCCGGACGCTGCGACGGTAGGGGTTAAGACCGGAGCGGCCGCATCCCCCGCATAATTCGTCAGATGAATAAGGGTCATTTTCCCCACAATCCCATCGTCCTGAAGTTGGTGGCGTTGTTGAAATTCTTTAACCCGCAACTCCAGCTCGCCGTCAAAAGCGTCACTGCCAAGGGCGGAAATGCGCACAAACCCAGCCCGCGCCAGCGCATCGCGCACCCACTCCACGGACGGCCCGTGCATCCCCCGCCGCACTATTTGTTCGCCGAATGCCGGCGGATTCCACAGCGCCAGAAATTTTCCAAACCAAAGACGCCCAATCTCCTCAACCGGGTACTCAAAAGGCTGCCCCCCCAGTTGCACCACCGCCTTATCCCCAGTCAGCTGAATCACTGGTACATGATGACGCACGCCAGCGGCATCCACCAATTCGATAATCGCCGGCCGATTGAGCTGGCGCAGATTGCTCCAGGTACCTGAATCGAAAAGGCAACGCAACCCAGCCTGCTGGGCACGATCACAGCCCAGGGCCCCGTTAAACTGGGCGTAGTCGAGACTCCAGCGGGAAAATAATGCCGTGAAGGCTGCATCGGTGTCGGTGGGAATTTTGGTATCGGCCAACAATTGCACCAAAGCCGGCGTGTTGTTGGTCTGTGACGCGGTCGCGGGTGCCGGAATCGCGGTTTGTGCAGCTAGGCCAACCGGGGGTATCGCGGAGCCCGTCGGGACTGCTCCTGGCTCGCCATCCCCCGAACCTGTCCCGGTAAAACCAGCCAGTTGCGGCTTCAGCTGCCAAACACCAAATGCCGCAAGGCCGGTGGACAGGACCAAGACAAGCGCGGCCGTCGCCCACTGCCGGTATCGGTGCGGGCGCATTCCCTCTTGCACTTCTCGCGCCGCGGTGCGCACCACGGCGGCATCCGCCATGGTTTTGCCGCGCGCATAGGCAGCAAGTAACGATCGGTCGCACAAGACATTGATTAACCGCGGCACCCCTTGGCTCAAACGGTGTATCCAAAATAGCGCGAAGTTGCTAAACAGACGTGACTGCGCACCGGCCACCAGACAACGGTGCAGAACATAGGCACGGCTCTCCGCCGGCAGCAACGCCTGCAAGTTGTAGCGCGCAGTAACGCGCTGCGCTAATTGGCGCATATCCTGCTGCGCCAGCAGGCTATTTAGTTCTGGCTGACCCACCAGAATAATCTGTAAGAGTTTCTCCTTCGTGGTCTCGAGGTTAGTGAGGAGTCGGACTTGCTCCAGCACCTCGCGGTTGAGGCGATGCGCCTCATCTACAATCAGAACCGTCCGTCGCCCTTGCGCGTGGTTATCCAACAAAAAAGCATTCAGCGTATCGATCAGCGCCTTGAGAGTGGTCTCGGCCGGGCGCTGAATGTGCAAGTCGTCGCACAGCGCGATCATGAATTCGCGCACCGATAGAAACGGATATAACACCAGGGCCACATCCACGGTCTCCGGCAGCCGCTGGAGCATGGCGCGGATCATCATGGTCTTGCCCGTGCCGACTTCGCCGGTCAGCTGCACGAATCCGCCGCCACTGGTAATGCCATACATGAGGTGCGCGAGCGCATCCTGATGGCGCTGGCTCAAATAGAGATAGCGTGGGTCCGGGGAAAGCGCGAACGGATTCTCTTTAAGTCCAAAATACTGGGTATACATGAAAGCGTGGGGTTTCCTTGAAAAAAGTCCGCTTTCCTGTGCAACTGCTGAGTTGCACGCGGTATTGGCGGAAGACGCTCTTGCCTCCACATCCCGCCATTCAAATCGGTTGATCGGAGAAGTACACCTGTTTCCGATATACCGCCCTCCCTGGCGCTATTCATGGGCGGTCGGCGAAAAAATGCTCCTGCCTTTTACGCACTTCCGCCATCCATGGGCGGTCGGCAGAGGATACTGACATCGACACCCGGGAACAAGGCATTGAACACTATCGAAAAATGCAATCTTGATCAGCACACCTCAATACATTCTCCTCGGCACATTCTTAGGAACCGATACACATTCGCGGCCTCTAAAAAACGCGCCGGGTTCTGTAGCTGCTTACGCGTGAAAGAGGTCGGTCGAAAAAATGGCTGAATTTACCTGAACGACCAGTTGTTATAAACAGGCATTTCCCTAGTTTTTCAATAAGATAGTATTTATACTTAAATTTGCGACTCATGGGTGGCCAGCCACCCGAGAACATTAATGACCTT
>JAYSOL010000351.1:0-2497 GCA_043723045.1 Gammaproteobacteria bacterium
CAACCTGTTTTACACGTCCGCGCGTTCCAGGACAACTATATCTGGGTGATCCGCGGAAACTCCTCGACACACGCGTTGTTAGTCGACCCGGGCGATGCCGCGCCGCTGCTCGCTGCCCTCCCGCGGATGGGGCTTTCCCCGGCTGCGATCCTGTGCACGCATCATCATCACGATCATGTCGGCGGGGTGCCGGAATTGCTGGAACATTTTCCCGGACTTCCGGTCTATGGGCCGATGCACGAAGACATCGAGGGACTGACCCATCCGTTACGCGAGGCCGACGAAGTGCGTGCGCTCGGCCTGCACTTCCAGGTTCTGGATATCCCCGGCCATACTCGCGGACACATTGCATATTATGGTCATGATTGGCTCTTCTGTGGCGATACGCTGTTCTCGGCCGGTTGCGGGCGCTTGTTTGAAGGCACGGCGGCGCAAATGCACAACTCGCTCGCCCGGCTTCGTGCCCTGCCAGACCATACCCAGGTGTACTGCGGACACGAATACACCCTGGCGAACCTGCGTTTTGCCTTGACGGTGGAACCGCAAAACAGCGCGGCCCTTGCCTACCGCGCGGCGGCGGAGGTCAAACAAGCGGCGGGTGTGCCGACGATACCCTCCACTATGAAGCTTGAACGACAGATCAACCCATTTCTGCGCACGGGTGAGGTGACCATACGCGCTGCCACCGAAAATCAGGCGGGCCAACCACTGCCGGACAGTGTCGCCGTGTTTGCCGCGTTACGCCGATGGAAGGACAACTTTCGGTGATAACCAACCGATATTTAAAGATAAAGGTTGACGCTCCTTATACCGCAACCTACCATCAACTCACATGACATCTCGAATCAGTACGACCCCCCATTTCCTGAAGTTCAGCTTGCTCGCCGCCCTCCTGGGTGCGAGCGGTTGTGCCAGCTTGCATCAGGCCGAAACCACCGAAATCAGCGCCGCCATCCCCTCTCCGGTGGCTAAACCAGTTCTGGTGGCCCCTCCGAGCGAGGATTTGTCAGCTAGCCAGCCGCCCTCCGAAGACCAAGGCGACCAATTAATCACCAGCATCCAGTACACCGATCTGTGGAAGCGCCTGCGCGCCGGTTATGCCCTCCCGGCACTCAACAGCCCATTGGTTGCCCGCCACGAACAGTGGTTTGCCAATAATCCGGAATATATGGAGAGCATGGTGCACCGCGCACGCATGTACCTCTATTACATCGTGGAAGAGGTAGAGAAGCGCGGCATTCCCATGGAAATCGCCCTGCTGCCCGCGATCGAGAGTGCTTACAAACCCCAGGCTTATTCCCGTGCTCGTGCCGCCGGTTTATGGCAGTTTATTCCGTCCACGGGCCGCATCTACGGCCTGCGTATGAACTGGTGGTACGACGGTCGGCGCGATGTATTGGCGTCCACCCAGGCGGCGCTCGATTACCTCGAAAAGCTGCGCGATCAATTCGGCGGCGACTGGCAGTTGGCGCTGGCCGCCTACAACTGCGGCGAGGGCAAGATCGAACGTCTGGTTGCCGAAAACCGGCGAAAGGGTCTGCCGACCGATTACGTTTCACTCAAGAAATTGCCGCGTGAGACTCAGCATTACGTGCCCAAGCTCATGGCCATGGTGAATATCATCGCCGATCCGGCCAAGTACGGCTTACAGCTCGCCGTCATTCCTGATACTGAATTCTTTGCACGCGTTGAAACCGACGGCCAGATCGACCTCGGCGTGGTAGCGCGCCTCACCGACATGTCGGTGGACGAACTGTTCATGATCAACCCCGGCTATCAACGCTGGGTTACAGACCCGAACGGACCGCACGAACTGCTCGTGCCCGCCGCTAAAAAAGACGCGCTGATCGCGGGGCTCACAAAATTGGCGAGTGCCGAGCGCATGCAGTGGACACGGCATGAAGTACAACGCGGCGATACCATGAGTCGCGTCGCTGGCCGTTACAACGTCACGGTCGAGGCAATCCGCGCCGTGAACGAGATAAAAACCAATCATCTCACGCTCGGACAGAACCTGATTATCCCGGTGTCGGCCAACAAAATTTTCGCCGCCACACCCAGTTACCTCAAGACCTCCACCGCCAGTGTGCCACGCGACAACAGTGGACGGCTCAAGGTCGTACACCGCGTGCGCTCCGGTGAAACCCTGTGGAGCATCGCCAGAAAATATAAGGTGTATGTGCACCAATTACGCGAATGGAATCTCTTGGACAGCAACGACGCCCTGCGTCTCGGTCAGCGGCTGTCAATTTGGACTACTCGCGGAAGCAGCACCTCTGCTACTGGCAGCGCTCTCCATCCGGGCTGAAGCCGTCTTAATCCTTTCTGAGCAATGATGCACGCAGGAGTTGCTGCGTGTACGCCTCGTGCGGTGCATTGAACAGCGCCTCGGTTTCCCCTTCCTCCACAATCCGTCCCTGACGCATAACCACAATGCGGTGCGCCATGGCGCGGATCACCGCCAGATCGTGGCTGATGAAGATGTAGCTCATGCCGT
>JAYSOL010000352.1:0-2434 GCA_043723045.1 Gammaproteobacteria bacterium
TAGGCATTCAGAGAAAAGGGGATCCAAGCATGTCTGCATCATCCGGTAGTTATTACCTGCCCACACCGAGCCCCTGGCCGGTTATCACCTCGGCCGGGCGGTTCACGCTGGCGCTGGGTTTCGTGTTGTTCGTGAATAATCTTGGCGCCGGGACGTGGCTGATGCTGGCTGGCGCGGCGACCATTATTTATATGATGTTCCGCTGGTTCGGGCAGGTAGTCGGCGAAAGCGAAAGCGGTGCTTACAACCGGCAGGTGGATCTGTCATTCCGCTGGGGCATGTCCTGGTTCATTTTCTCCGAGGTCATGTTCTTTGCTGCGTTCTTCGGCGCGCTGTTCTACGCGCGCCAGATTACGCTGCCACTGCTCGGCGAGACGGAGCTGCTGTGGCCAGGTTTTGACGGCCTGTGGCCGAGCAGCGGCCCGAAGGGCAATCCATTCACGCCGATGGCGGCATGGGGTATCCCGGCGATCAACACCCTGATCCTGCTGACCTCCGGCGCGACTGTCACTTGGGCGCACTGGGGTCTGTTGAAAAACAACCGCAGCCAGCTGGTTGTCGGCCTGGCCCTGACCGTGGCGCTCGGCATCGCGTTTATCACGCTGCAGGCCTACGAGTATGTACACGCCTACCAGGAACTCGGGCTCAAGCTGACGGCCGGCATTTACGGCGCGACCTTCTTCATGCTCACTGGCTTTCATGGCTTTCATGTGACCATGGGCACGATCATGTTGTTTGTGATTCTGGTGCGCTCCATGGCCGGACACTTCAGTGCCGACAATCACTTCGGCTTTGAAGCGGTCGCCTGGTACTGGCACTTCGTGGACGTGGTGTGGCTGGGTCTGTTTATCTTCGTGTACTGGGTATAACGGAAGCACGGGACACCGGGAACAAAAAAGGCGCTGCCCCGGCAGCGCCTTTTTTTATCTCCAAGGATGGAGTGTATGCCGCGTGAGCGCATGGATGCGCGGAGCGGCGAATGATCGCGCAACCAGGGCGGCTAGCGCAGGCCCTGCGGCGGTATAATTCCAAAATAGAGTCCTGCCATGAGCAGGCAGAACACACCGATCGACAGGGCCACACGCACCGTCAGGGCGGTGGCCATGCGCGTACCCCGGCCACGGTCTTTGTAGAGAAACACCAGCGCCGACAGCAGACTGCCGACGATCACCAGCAGCATGAAGATGACTATGAGCTTGATGACAAGTGGCGGCACGGCGCGAGACTCCGGAATGGGGGCGTGTCCGGATTATAATCCAAGTGAGCGCGCCGGGGCAGGGCGGTGAGCGGCATACGGCTGCGCCTTGGGCGCCTGCAATTTCACGCCGGATTCTGGCCGACCTGCGCCACGGCGCTGCTTTTGCCGCTGCTCGCCAGTCTTGGGCTATGGCAGCTTGATCGGGCCGCGTTCAAGCTGCGCTTGCAAGCCGAGTACGACGCCCGCCAGGAGACGCCCGCGCTGCGTCTGCGCTCCGGGCTCGAAGCGCCCGAGACGTTGCATTACCGGCGAGTGGCCGCACGCGGACACTATGAACCGGAATATCAGATCCTGCTCGATAACCACGTACATCAGGGCCAAGTCGGCTACCATGTGTTGACGCCACTGCGTATCGAGGGCGGTGAGGTGCGTGTGCTGGTGAACCGCGGCTGGATAGCGCTGGGTCCGGACCGTGCGCAATTGCCGCGCATCGAAACGCCGGAGGTTTTGGTGGAAGTCGAAGGGGTTGCCACGGTGCCCCAGACCGGCGGGTTTCATCTTGGTGGCGCGCGGCCGCCCGGCGCCGGTTGGCAACCGGTTTGGCAATATCTGGATAGTGCAGAATACGCGCGCCAGGCGCCTTTCGCCTTGCAGCCGGTGGTGATCTTGCTCGACCCGGCGAGCCCGGCGGGCGGGTTCGAACGCTACTGGGCGCGGCTGGACGCTGGCATCAACACCCATCGGGGCTATGCTTTCACCTGGTTCTCGCTGGCCGTGGCGCTGGCCGCGATCTACATACTGGTCAACACCCGCACAGACGACGATGCAAAACCAAAACGCAAAAGCCGCTAAGCCTGGCGGCACCTCGTCGCGTACCGGGACGCGCACGGGACGGGGTACGCTGGTGTTGATTGTGCTGTTGTTCCTCGCGCCGGTGGTGCTGGCCACGAGTCTTTATCTCGGTGGATGGCGTCCCGCTGGCCGGGGTTTGCAGCAGGGCGAATTGCTGCAACCGGCGCGACCGCTGACGAACGTCGTACTGCGTAAAACCGATTCGATGGAATACCGTTTGCATGCCATGCACGGGTCCTGGACCTTCATCACCTTCAGCCGTTTGCCGTGCAACGACATTTGCCAGAGCAACCTGTACAAGATGCAACAGGTACGCCTCGCTCAGGGCAAGGATGCCGGGCGCGTGCAACGCGCGTTTATCGCGTTGGGCGGCGCCAAAGACAT
>JAYSOL010000353.1:0-4145 GCA_043723045.1 Gammaproteobacteria bacterium
GTGTATGTCGAGACCAAGTCCGACCCCAAGCTGGACGAGAACGGCAGACCGGTGCTGGACGAACAGGGCCGGGTGGTGCGCGTCTCGCGCCGCGTGGAGGAGGTGATCACCGCCCCGCGCATCCAGACACAGCTCGGCAAGCGCTTCCAGATCACCGGTCTGGACAGCATCGAGGAGGCGCGCGACCTGGCGCTGCTGCTGCGCGCCGGCGCGCTGGCGGCGCCGGTCGATATCATCGAGGAGCGCACCATCGGTCCGAGCCTCGGCGCCGAGAACATCCAGCGCGGCTTTCATTCCACCTGGATCGGTTTCGCGGCGATCGCCGTGTTCATGGTCATTTACTACATGGCTTTCGGCGTGACCTCGGTTATCGCCCTGGGTGTCAACGTGGTGCTGCTGGTCGCGCTGCTGTCGATACTGCAGGCGACCCTGACGCTGCCCGGCATGGCCGCCATCGCGCTGACCGTGGGCATGGCGATCGATGCCAACGTGCTGATCAACGAGCGTATCCGCGAGGAGCTGCGCAACGGCAACACGCCGCAGGCGAGCATCCATGCCGGGTATGAACGCGCCTTTGGCACCATTCTCGACTCGAACATCACCACGCTGATCGCGGGGCTCGCGTTGCTCATGTTCGGCAGCGGAGCGGTGCGCGGTTTTGCCGTCGTGCTGTGCCTCGGCATCGTTACCTCCATGTTCAGCGGAGTCATGGTATCGCGCGCCATGGTGAATCTGTTCTACGGCGGCCGGCGCAAGCTCGAGCGGCTGGCCATCGGCAACACCCAATGGAATTCAAGCCGCCGTGCGGCATGAACCTAAACATCCGACGCTGAGATAAGCACGCCATGGAATTCTTCAAGATACGCAAAGACATCCCGTTCATGCGCCACGCGCTGGTGTTCAACGTGATCTCCATACTCACGTTTCTCCTCGCGGTATTTTTTCTGCTGACCAGGGGACTCAACTTCGGCGTGGATTTCACCGGCGGGACGGTGATGGAGGTGAGTTATCCGCAGTCCGCCGAGCTGCAGAAGATCCGCTCGCTGGTGGAGCAGAACGGCTACGTCGATGTCACGGTGCAGAACTTCGGCGGCTCGCGCGACGTGCTGATCCGTCTGCCGGCCAAGGCGGAAGTGGGTGGCGCCAAGCAGGCCGAAGCGGTGATGGAGATTCTGCACCGCGCCGACCCCGCGGCGCAACTGCGGCGCACCGAGTTTATCGGGCCGCAGGTCGGCCGCGAGCTGGTGGAGAACGGCGCCCTGGCGCTGCTGTTCGTGTCCATCGGCATCGTGATGTATCTCTGGTTCCGCTTCGAGTGGAAGTTCGGCATTGCGGCGATCATCGCCAACCTGCATGACGTGGTCATCATCCTCGGTTTCTTCGCGTTTTTTCAGTGGGATTTCTCGCTCACGGTGCTGGCGGCCATACTCGCCATACTCGGCTACTCGGTGAACGAATCGGTGGTGGTGTTCGACCGGATCCGGGAGAACTTCCGCAAGATGCGCGCGGCAACCATACCGCAGATCATCGATAACGCGATTACCCGAACGATGTCGCGCACCATCATCACGCACGGCTCCACGCAACTTGCGGTGCTGTCCATGCTGATCTTCGGTGGCGAGACGCTGCACTACTTTGCAATAGCCCTGACCATCGGCATCCTGTTCGGTATTTATTCCTCGGTGCTGGTGGCAAGCCCGATAGTCATGTGGCTCGGCATATCGCGCGAAGACATGCTGCCGGCAAAGAAGGAAGGCGGTCAGGTGGATGATCGCCCGTAGTTTTGCTGCGGACGGGTCGGCGTAACCCGGTGTAAAGCGGCCGCGGGTGCGGCCGCTGGTCTTACCCCAGACTGTATTTTGTCTGCCGCTGATCCCTGATTCGCGTGGCTTCGTCGGTCGTACCTTGTCCCCTGTATTTTGCATGTGTTAAACCTTAAAGGGTTACATCAATATACCAATTAGGTAGGAGGGGATGCATGGCCACGTGGCAATCCTGGCTGTTCTGGCCTGACAACGCACTTGCGTCCATTCTGGTGCTGGCATTGATCGTGCTGCCTTTTTTGTATGGTGCGCGCACCCCCGTACACAGCACTATCCGCTCCATCAGCCGCCTTATCAGCAACCCCCTGCGCATCACCGCGCGCTGGCTGTTTGTCACCGCCCAGGAACTACGCGCGCGCAATCAGCTGGTATTGCTCGCCCATGGCCGGGAAGAGGTGGGCAAGGCGATCGAGCGTGAATTCGAACGCATAGCCAAGGTGGTACAGCGCGACCTGCACGGTTACCCCGCACTACAGCGCAAACTCATGGACGAGATCACGCGCATCGAGGAGGACTACATGAAGTGTGGCGAGGTGCCTCTACCGCCGCCGGAATGGACCAAGGCGGTGGCCGCCATCGCCAAGATCAAACCGTCGGGCGACGGCCTGGTGGAGAAGATCCTGGATGACATCAGTGCCTCCATCGACAAGATCTACGACAAGGTGGTGGCCGAGTATCGCCGCTCCTACGGCGAGCGACATAAAATACTCAAGGGCTTCATGCCGTTCTGGCGCTCGGTCGATCGCACCCTGACCCGCGTCGACCAGAACCTCACCAGCCTGCAGGTCACCGCCGGAAAAATCGACGCGCAAATCGACCGCTACAAGGAAATCAAATCCGGCGCCGACAAGGTCGAGCATGCCCTGACGTCCTCCGCCACCAATCAGTTCATCATCTCCGGGTTTGTCATGCTGATCGCCTTCGGCGGCGCCTTCGTCAACTTCCTGCTGATCGAGCGGCCCATGTCCGCCATGGTGGGTGGCGGCGATTACATCTTGGGTAATATTCAGACCTCGCAGATCGCCGCCATGGTGATCATCTTCTTCGAGATCCTCATGGGTCTGTTTCTCATGGAGTCGATGCGCTTCACCCATTTGTTTCCCCTGTCCAACATCGATGAGCACATGCGCCGGCGCATGGTGTGGATATCCTTCACCATACTGCTGGTCCTGGCGGGGGTGGAGGTGGCGCTGGCGGTCATGCGCGATCTCATCGTCTCCGCGGACGTGGCCCTGAAGCAGTCCTTGGGCGGTGGGGTGACCGCGGCAGCGGCGGATAACTGGGTGACCAAGATCCCGGCCGCCGGACAGATGATCCTCGGCTTCATACTGCCCTTTGCCCTGGCGTTTGTCGCGATTCCCCTTGAGTATTTTATCTACTCCGCACGCACGGTTTCCGGTGCACTGCTGGTCATGGGCATACGCGGTCTGGCCTTGCTCGCGCGCACCATTGCATCCACCGCCAAACAGGTCGGCCACACGCTGATCATGCTTTACGATGTGGTTATTTTTCTGCCATTGGTGATCGAGCGTCTGGTGAAGGCCTCCGTCGGCCCGAGTGTTGTCCCCCTGCCAGCACCGGGCAAGCCCAGCGAGGTGGCGTCCTTCCCCAAACGTTCCAGCAGCACCAGCGGTGATCACACCTCATGAAAAGACTCATGCTTGTGTTGTTGAGTGCCTGGGCCCTGGCCGCCTGCAGCGATCGGCAGAGCCACGGTCACGCGGTGTATATGCTGGTGGATACCTCCGGCACCTATGCGCAGGAGCTGGAGAAGGCGCGTCTGGTGATCAACTACCTGCTGGGCACCCTCAATCCCGGGGACACGCTGGCGGTGGCCCAGATCAAGAGCCGCAGCTTCAGCGAGAAGGACATCATCGCCAAGGTGACCTTCGTGCGCGATCCGTTGCAGGCGAATGCGCAGAAGCGCGCCTTCGGCGAACAGATGGCGAAATTCAGCACCCCGGGCAAGAAGGGCAGTGCTTATACCGACATCACCGGCGGCATGATACAGGCGGCGCAGTTTCTGAATGAGACCGGCGCCGCGCGCAAGAGCATCCTGATTTTCTCCGACATGCAGGAGGAGCTCGATTACAAAACCGTGCGCGATTTTCCCATTGATCTCACGGGCATCAATATCATCGCCCTCAACGTGACCAAGCTGACCACCGATAATGTCGATCCGCGCCGTTACCTCGATCGCCTCGCCTGGTGGGAGAAACGTGCACGCACCGCCGGCGCCACGGACTGGCGGGTGGTGAATGATATGGAACATCTGGAGCGCGCGTTCGCCCAGAAGTAATCCGTATGGAGTGCAGCGGCTTG
>JAYSOL010000354.1:0-2941 GCA_043723045.1 Gammaproteobacteria bacterium
TCGCCGGCATTGTAGGCCGCGACCACCAGACGATGATTGTCTTTGAACATCACCATCAGATCCTTGAGATAACGCACACCGCCTTGCACGTTCTGCACCGGGTCGAAGATGTCTTCCACGCCGTAACGCTCGGCGGTCTGCGGCATCAGTTGCATGAGGCCGGATGCGCCTTTGGGCGACACCGCATTAGGGTTGAATCCCGATTCTGCGTGCATCACGGCCTTGACCAGGGCCACGTCCACACGATGCGCCGCGGCGGTACGCCGGATCAGCCGGTCGTAGGTGCTGGGGTCGAGCACTACCGACTGCACCCGCCGTTCTGAAACCATCCCACCCATGCCACGGGCCGAATCGCTCTTACGCACCAGCTTGTATTCCTTACCCACCAGGGCATGGTCGGTGATGATGCGTGTCCCACCGGGCATCTGATAGATGAACAGGGCGGCCTGGGTATTGCCGACGAGGCCCGCCGCCAGGATCAGGCCCGTTATCATTTGCCACTTCTTTGTGCAGTCGATTCGCATGTTCATAATGTGCGCCTTCAGGGTCCCGCTCAGGGTGTATCCATCGTCCAGATTTATGCCTTTCTGCTGCATTTCCTATGCCACCGGGTAAACCAATCCGGGATAGCGAAGGGTAAAGTTTAATCCGTTGACTGTAAAACGAATTTTCCGCTGCAGCGGGCGCCATCCGGGGCATATTCTCGATGCCGGCGCTGACCTCCACCGGCAGGCGCCGACTATTTTACGGCACCTGCGGGAAATCCTTCAATGCCTTCGCGCCGCCGCTGCCTGGGAGACGATCCCGCCCAGTCCACAAAACATATCCCCACGCCCCGCACCTTCCGTCCAGCCCCCGGCACATACGCATGCGTGTCCCGGGCATATCGCTTATAATTGAGCCTTCACTGGGATCGCCTGGTAACGGCATCCCACTTTCTATCCCCGCACCCACCCGTGCCCAGCCCGGAGTACTGCCCTGTGAGTAGCATCGCCATCACCAAAGAGAATTTTGAAGACGTCATCAACAAAAACGCCATGATCATTATCGACTTCTGGGCGCCTTGGTGCGGGCCCTGCAAAAACTTCGGACCGGTGTTTGAGGCCATTTCGGATAAATATCCGGATATGGTTTTCGCCAAGGTGAACACCGAGGAGCAACAGGAACTCGGCGGCATGTTCCAGATCCGCTCCATCCCCACGCTGATGATCTTCCGCGACCAGATCATCATTTTCGCCCAGCCGGGCGCACTGCCGGGACCGGCCCTGGAAGAGATCATCGGCAAGGCCAAGGAACTGGACATGGACCAGGTGCGAGCGGAAATCGCGGCGCAAGCGTCGCAACCGGCCTGAGGCCGACATAGAACCAGGCAGCCCCGCATTGCCGTTGTAGGGTGGGCAATGCCCACCAACCCAGGCCAACATAGCCGCGTTAGGTGGGCAATGCCCACCCTACAAAATCGCGGTAGAGGCGGCGGCGCCCACCGGCCCTAGCCCCTACCCCACCCACACCCGTGCATTACGGAACATGCGCAGCCACGGGCCGTCCTCTCCCCACTCCGACCCACGCCAGGAATTGCTGACGCTGCGGAATACCCGCTCCGGATGCGGCATCATAATGGTGAAGCGTCCGTCCAGCGTGGTCAGTCCGGTAATGCCGAGGGGCGAACCGTTCGGGTTGGCCGGATAGGCCTGGGTGAGCGCACCGCGATGGTCGACAAAATTCAGCGCCACCTGGCGGCCCACAATCAGCTGTTCGAGATGCGCTGGGTCGCGGAATTCCGCCTGGCCCTCGCCGTGGGACACGGCCACGGGCAGGTTCGAGCCGTGCATACCGGCGAGGAATATGGACGGGTTCTGCGGGATCTCCACCATGGCGACACGCGCCTCGAACTGCTCCGAGACATTACGCACGAAATGCGGCCAGGCCTCGGCACCGGGGATGAGTTCGTGCAGGTTGGACATCATCTGGCAACCGTTGCATATCCCCAGGGCAAAGCTGTTGCCGCGGTCAAAAAATGCGCCGAACTCGTCGCGCGCGCGGGCATTATAAAGTATCGACTTGGCCCAGCCCTCCCCGGCGCCGAGCACGTCGCCGAAGGAAAAACCACCGCAGGCCGCGACCCCGGCAAAATCCTTGAGCGATACGCGCCCGTCGATGATGTCGCTCATGGTCACGTCCTGGGCACGAAAGCCGGCGCGCTCGAAGGCCGCCGCCATTTCCAGCTGCCCATTCACGCCCTGCTCGCGCAATATAGCCATGGATGGGCGCACGCCGCGGGCGATAAATGGCGCGGCAATATCCTGCTGCGGGTCGAAGCTTAAAGCGGCGTGCAGGCCCGGGTCGGCGCCGTCGAGAATGGCGTCGAACTCCTGCTCAGCGCATTGCGGGTTGTCACGCAGCGCCTGCATGCGATAGGACGTCTCCGACCAGGCGCGCTGCAGGTCGATGCGGCTGTCGCTGAACACCGGCTTGCCGTGGCGCACGAAGGTGATGCGGTCATCCGTGGTGACACTGCCGATCAAATGCGTATGCCGCAGGAGACCGGCCTGCTTGAGCGCACCCAATATGCCTTCGCGCCGCGCGCGCGGCACCTGTAATACCGCCCCGAGCTCCTCGTTGAACAGCGCCTCCGTGGCGTCGCCGAGGTCGCTGATGTCGATGCGCACACCGCAGTGCGCGGCAAAGGCCATTTCACACACCGTGGCGAACAAGCCGCCGTCGGAGCGGTCGTGGTAGGCAAGCACAAATCCGAGTTCGTTGAGCGCCTGGATCACGGCGAAGAACAACTTCAGCACCCGCGGGTCATCCACATCCGGCGTCTCGCGCCCCACCTGCTTGTAGACCTGGGCCAGCACTGAGCCGCCCAGGCGGTTCTTGCCTTTGCCGAGATCGATGAGCATGAGAACGGTTTCGCCCTGGTCCGTGCGCAATTGCGGTG